>DASUGR010000178.1:0-3497 GCA_036273915.1 Planctomycetota bacterium
GGGGCGCCGCCTCTTTCTTTCCGCGCGCCCCTCCTCCCCCCCGGGCCCCCCTTTCTCCCCTCGCGGACGCGCGCGAATCCCGGCGGGGTCGGCCCTCCGGCAAAGTCGCCTGGATTCGACCGGCTGCGGCCGCCGGCCTGCGTCGCGCCTCCTCGCAGTACTTCTCCGTCAGTACGGCTTCGTCGGCGCTCCTTGTCCGGCTTGTCCTCGCTCGGTCTCGGTCCTGACGGCGACTTCTCAGACAAAGCCTAGCGCGCAGCGCTTCCTGGGCCCCGAACCCCCACCACATCGACCGCGCGGCGGGCCCGCCACCCGCGGGCGCCGCCCGGCGATCCCGCCTACACGTCGGGACGGGAGAAGCCGCGCTCGCCGCGAAACGCGTCGACGAGCCGCTCGAACTCCTCGGGCGAGTAGTAGTCGATCACGATGCGGCCCTTGCCGCGGCGATCCTCGATCCGCACCTTCGTGCCGAGGATCCCGCGCAGCTCGCTCTCGAGCGCCATCACCTGTGGCGGCTTCCGGGGTGCCACCCGGCGCTTGGGCATCGTCGCGCCATCGCGGATCAGGCGCTCGACGGTGCGGACCGAGAGCTCCTCGCGAATCACGCGTTCGGCGAGATGGATCCGGTCGATCTCGTCCTTGAGGCCGAGGATCGCGCGCGCGTGCCCCATCGAGAGCGCGCCCCCCCGCACGAGATCCTGCACCTCCGGCGGCAGGTCCAGCAGCCGGATCATGTTGCTCACCGACGAGGCATCTAGGCCGAGCCTCCTCGCGACCTCGTCCTGGGTGAGGTTCAGGTGGGCCACCAGCCGGCGGTACGCGGACGCCCGGTCGATCGCGTTCAGGTCGGCGCGCTGGATATTCTCGACGAGGCTCAGGACCAGCGTGTCCTCGTCGGTGTAGCGCCGCACGATCGCGGGCACCGCGGCCAGGCCGGCGAGCCGCGCAGCGCGGGCCCGGCGCTCCCCGGCGACGATCTCGTACCCGATCGCCGCGGGCCGCACGATGATCGGCTGGAGCACCCCGTTCGCCCGGATGGAGGCGGCCAGCTCCCCAAGCGCCCCCTCGTCGAAGTCGTTCCGGGGCTGGTGGGGGCTTCGATGGACCTGGTCCAAGGCGAGGCTCAGGATCTCCTCGCCCTCGTGGGCCCGCGCTTCGCCGAGAAGGGAGTCTAGACCGCGACCGAGTTTGCGTTCCGCCGCCATGCCGTCCTCACAACAGGTAGGGGTGTTGCCGGGATCATCCTACTATGAGCAGCGACTTTCCACGTGGAAAGTCCGCGGCTGTGGTATGAGGGGGCGGTCCGATGCCGGTCGAGCGTCGTCGCATCCTCTACTCCGGGACGGTCCAAGGCGTTGGATTTCGCTGGCGCACCGAGTACGCCCTAAGAGGACTCCCCATAGCTGGATATGTCAAGAACCTTCCGGATGGGAGAGTCGAGCTCGTCCTTGAGGGCTCCCCCACCGACAACGTCGAGGCCGCGAGGAGGATCCGAGAGGCCCTCGGCCGCTTCATCCGCGCCGAGACCGAGGAGATCGGCGCCGCCACCGGGGAGTTCCGGGAGTTCGGGATCCGCCGATGAACTGGGCGATCGCCGTCAACACCTGGCGCGAATGCACGAGACGCCCATTCGCGTATCTATCTGTCGTTACAATACTTGCGCTCGCACTTGTCTCCACGCTGCTCCGGCCGGTCTCCTTCGGGGCCGGCGCCCCGGAAGCCCTCAACCTCGAGATCTCGAGCGCGCTTCTCGCCTCTCTCGTGACGGCCGCCTTTCTCGGCACCGGCCTCGTGCGCGCGGACATCGAGCGCGGCACCCTCTCCCTGGTCATGAGCCAGCCCGTGGGCCTCGTCCCCTACATCCTAGGCCGCTTCCTCGGCCTCTTCGCCGTAACGCTCCTCGTGTGCTCGGTCACGGCCGCCGGCGTCCTCGGCGTCCTCGCGCTCCTCGCCGGCCCCCGCCAGGGGCCCCTCGTTCCCCACGCCCTCCTCGGAGGCATGCTTCGAGTCGTGCTCGCGATTCCCGTGCTCTCCACGGCGGCGCTCGCCTTCTCCTCCCTCACCAGCCGCCTCTTCGCGCCCGTCCTGCTCCTCGCGCTCTTCGTGGCGGGCGACGTCGCGGCGGAGGGGCCGCTCGGCCGCGTCCTCCCGGCGTTCGGCCTCTTCGGCCTCGAAGCGAGCCGGTCGCCCCCGATGGGATGGCTTGCCCTCTATGCCGTCTTTCATTCCGTCGTATTCTTGGTAATCACTTACCTGCGGCTGACGTTGAGGGCCCCCATCCGTACCGAGAGCTGACCCGCGTGCGCTACGGCATCTTTGGCGACATCCACGGGAACCTGCACGCCTTGGAAGCGGTGCTCGAGGCCTACAAGAGCGAGGCGATCGACGTCTACCTCTGCACGGGCGACCTGGTCGGGTACGGCGCGCACCCCCACGAGTGCATCGAGCGCACGCGCGCGATCTGCGGCCACATCGTCGCGGGAAACCACGATTTCGCGGTCTGCGAGAAGCTGACGCTCGAGTTCTTCAACTCCTACGCGAAGTCCGCGGTCCTCTGGACGCGCGAGGCCCTGACCAAGGAAGACCTCGCCTTCCTCCAGTCCCTCCCGATCACGGCGAACGTGGATCCCGACGTAACTCTAGCACACGCGACGATTTACGACGCGCACGCGTTCGACTACATCCAGACGCAGTACGACGCGCACCTGAGCCTCCAGGAGATGCAGACGCGTTGCGGGTTCGTCGGCCACTCGCACATCCCGATCTCGTTCTACCTGCGCGAGGGCGTGGTGGGCTGGACGATGGAGACGACGATCGACGTGGACGCGAGCGAGAAGGTGCTCATCAACGTCGGCTCCGTCGGCCAGCCGCGCGACGAGAACCCGAAGGCGGCCTATGCGGTCTTCGACACGAAGGAGCGCAGGGTCTGGATCAAGCGCGTGGGGTACGACGTCGACGGCGCGATCAAGGCGATCGAGAAGAACCGCCTCCCGCGGATCCTCGGCGAGCGTTTGCGCCTCGGCAAGTAGCTCGCGCCTCTCGCGCGAGTAGTGGGGGGGCTCCGGGGGCCCGGCTCCGCTCGCCTGCGGCGAGCTTCGGCGCGGCGGGCCGCCTCGATTTCACAGGAACGCGGCGGCGACCTCGTCGGCGACGCGCCAGCCGCGGCGCGCGAGGCGGAGCGGCGGATCGGGCGCGAGGAGCGCGAGCCGGCGCATCCGCTCGATGGTCCCCCGGAGCCCCCCCAGATCGACCGCGTAGCGCCGCTCGACCGCGCCGACGTCGACGCCCTCCGCGGTGCGGAGCCCGAGCACGATGGCCTCGCGCGCCGCAGCCTCGCCCTCGAGGCGCTCCTCGCTCGCGATCGCGTCGCCCTTCGCGCGCACGGCGTCGGCGTAGCGCCCGAGGTGGCGCTCGTTGCCCGTGCGGCTCCCGTGGAGGAAGCTGAACGCGCCCGCGCCGAACCCCGCGTACTCGCCGTTCCGCCAGTAGACGAGGTT
>DASUGR010000179.1:0-25841 GCA_036273915.1 Planctomycetota bacterium
CAGGCGCCCATGGAGATGAACATGACGCCGATGATCGACGTCTCGTTCCTCCTGATCATCTTCTTCATCTGCCTTCCGATGAAGATGCTCGAGGGCAAGATCCAGGCGTTCCTCCCCACGGACAAGGGCATCAATCCGACGCCCACGGAGCCGCCGCTGGAGATCAAGGTGAGCGTCCACATCGTGGCGCGCGGCGAGCAGCCGACGATGTACCCGCCGCCGGCGCCGGCAGGGAGGGCGGATGGCATCCCGCGCTCCACGCAGAACGTCCCGACGATCTTCCGCTACAAGATCGGGAACGACGAGACGGCCAACATCCGGGAGGTCTTCGACTACATCAAGAAGGCCTACGCGGCCGTCAAGGACACCCCGAACGCGAAGATCACCGGCGAGATCAAGGCGGGCCACAAGGTGCCGCACAAGTACGTGGTGGCCGTGCTCAACAAGTTCGCGGAGGCGGGCCTCGAGAAGGTCGACTTCTACGGGACGGCGATCCCGCCCCGGAACCTGCGCCAGGCGAAGTTCCTGCCGTATCCGCTCAAGAACTACGAGACCGCAGACTGAACGTGTCCGCTCCGGATCCTCAAAGGGCGGCTCCGCGGGGCCGCCCTTTTCTTTTCGCCGCGCTCCTCGCGGCGGGGCTCGTCGCCGCCTGGGCGATCCTCCGGCCCCCGGCCCCCCGCTCGTTCCTCCTCGTCACGGTCGACACGCTGCGCGCCGACGCGCTCGACGCGGAGGACATGCCGGCGCTCGCCGAGGCAGCGCAGCGCGGGATGCGCTTCCGGAAGGCGCGCACGCCAGCGCCGCTCACCCTGCCCGCGCACGCGACGATCCTGACCGGCGTGCTGCCGCCGGTCCACGGCATCCGCGACAACTCCGCGGCGCCGATCCCCGACGCCGGCGCGCGCCCCTACACGCTCCTCGCCGAGGACTTCCGTGCCGCGGGCTACGCGACGGCGGCGTTCGTGGCGAGCGGCGTGCTCGACCCGCGCTACCGGCTCGACCGCGGCTTCGACACCTACCGCCACCCGCCCGCGCCGGCCCCCGGAGCCCCCTCGTTTCCGGAGCTGTCGGCGGAGGAGCAGGTCGCGCGCGTCCGGGAGTGGTTCGCCGCGCGTCCGAAGGACCGGCCCTTCTTCGTCTGGGTGCACCTCTGGGACCCGCACGCGCCCTACCGGCCCTACGACGGCGACGGGCGGCACGCGGGGACGGACGCGGGCGATCCCGACGCACTCCGCTACAAGGGCGAGACCCGGCGGGTCGACGCGGCGATCGACGCGCTCCTGGGGCTCGTGGACGAGCGCACCACGTTCGTGGTCGTCGCCGCCGACCACGGGGAGTCGCTCGGCGAGCACGGCGAGGCGACGCACGGGCACCTGTGCCACGGCGCGACGATGGACGTGCCGCTGGTGCTCCTGGGCCCCGGCGTGCCGGAGCGCGTGGTGGAGCGCGTGGCGGGGCTCGAGGACATCGCGCCCACGCTGCGGCGGCTGTGCCGGCTGGATGCGCGGGAGGGGGACGGGTTCGATCTCCTGTCGCTGCCGGAAGAGAGGGTGCACGCGGGGGAGAGTCTCCAGGACTACCGGCTCTACCGCTGGGCGCAGCAGTCGGTCGCGTTCGACGGGCGCTTCGCGCTGATCGACGGCGGCCCGCGGGTCGAGCTCTACGACCGCGAGACGGACCCGCACGAGCGGTCGGCGCTCGGGAACGCGTCGTCGGAGCCCGCGTTCGAGCGCCTCGACCGGGCGCTCCAGCGGTACCGCGACCGGCGGGGTCCCCTCGGGACCGGCACCGAGCTCCCGGCGGCGCCCGTCTACTACGGGATCCCGTTCGTGCCGGAGGGGGACTTCGTGCCGGTCGCGGAGAACCGGACGCTTCGCGACGTGCCGTCGTCGCTCCCGTCGGCGGCGCTGCTCGACCGGGCGAACACCGCGATCGCGGCGGGCGGGCGCGAGCTGGTGAGGGCCTTCCTCGGGCCCCTCGAGGCGCTCGAGCGCGAGGACGCGGGGAACCCGGCGCCCTGCCTCGTCCGCGGCCGGGCGCTGCTGCTGGTGCTCGGGGACCCGCCGGGCGCCGTCGCCGCGCTCGAGGAGGCCGTCCGCAGGGGATATGACAACGCCGATCTGGACCGGCTCCTCGAGAAGGCGGCTGCCGCCGCGGGGGACGCGGGGGCGCTCGAGCGCGTGCGCGCCCGGATCGCCGAGCGGGAAAAAAGACGCCGGTGACCCGGCCGTGACAGCCTGCGGTTGATGTAGCGGGCGTCGCTTCCGGGCCCTATTGAACGCCCGGGGGCGTTCGGGTACTCTCCCGCGTCCGCTCCCAGGGCAGGGGGCGGAGCAAGATAGGGCATTACGGCAAGAAGCGAAGCGGGACCCAACGGGCAAGGGTCCCGGTCGAGGGGCTGAGCCTCGACGAAAGGGCACACGATGAAGAGCGAACGCTGCGGCATCCTCCTGACCATCCTCGCCGCATTCCTCGTCGCGAACCTCCCGGCCTGCAAGGCCTCGAAGAAGAAGGAGGAGGAGAAGGGCGCGCCGGCCGAGGGGCAGCCCGGCGAGGGCCAGCCGGCGGCCGAGAAGGCCCTCGACACGGCCGAGATGGACCGCAAGGCCAAGGGGGAGTTCGAGGACGTCATGTACGGCCAGCACATGGAGCTGGCCCGCCAGTACAGGAACGCCCTCGAGCTCGACAAGGCGCTCGCCGAGGTCGACCACGCGCTCGGCTACAAGCCGTCCTCCGAGGACGCGAGCCGCCTGCGCGCGGAGGTCATGCGCCTCATGGGCGACCGCGCCGGCGAGACCCGCACGGTCATCGACGACCAGTGGGAGGCGGCGAACGTCAAGCGCGAGGAGCAGAAGGTCACGGTGCGCCGCCTGATCGGCGAGGGCAAGCAGTCGATGGAGGGCGGGAACTTCGACGCCGCCGACGAGTCGTACGAGCGCGCCCTCTTCATCGTGAGCTCGGCGAAGCTCTCGCCGCTCGGCATGGATGACCAGCTCGCCCAGCTGGGGTCCGAGGCCGAGGCCGGCAAGAAGGAGCTCGAGCGCCGCATGGCCGAGGCGCAGGCGGCCCAGGAGAAGAAGGACACCGCGGCCGCGCTCAAGCAGGTGGCCGAGATCGAGGAGAAGCAGCTGATGGAGGCGCGCGAGCGCCGCGCCAAGCTGCTCTCGTCCGCGATCGACGCGTTCAACCGCGAGGATTTCGGGCTCGCGCAGAACTACGCCCGGCAGGTCCTCAGCGAGGAGCCGGACAACACGGTCGCACACGACCTGCTCGAGAACGCGCGCCGGGCCCAGCACAGCAACGTGAACGAGAAGTACCTGCGCGACCTCAAGGACTCGTTCCGCCGCTGGCAGGTGGACATCGAGGAGACGAAGGTCCCGTCCACGAAGATCCTCTCGTGGCCGTCGCAGAGCTTCTGGGACAAGATCAGCGTCATCCGCGCGATGCGCGACGTCGGCGGCGGCGGCCGGGAGATGACGCCCGAGGAGTCCGCGGTCCTGAACACGCTGAACACGCGGACGATCACGCTGCCCTTCGAGGGCACGCCGTTCCCGCAGGTGGTGGACTACCTCTCGGCTTCTTGCGGCGTCAACTTCGTCATCGACCCGCGCGCCCGCGAGGAGCTGGACGCCGCGGAGATCACGCTCCAGGCCGACAGCGTCACCGTGAAGGACGCGATCGACCTGATCCTCATGCAGGTGTCGGCCGAGGGCAACGTCGTCATCCAGGTCACGGGCAACGTGGTCCGCTTCCTCAAGAAGGAGAACGTCCAGAAGGACATGACCCTGCGGATCCACCCGGTGGCCGACCTGACCCTCGGGCTCACGGACTTCATCCCGCCGCAGATCACGCTCGTCGGCGTGGACGAGGACTCCGAGGCCCCGCTCTTCGGCGGCCAGGCCGAGGAGGCGCCGCAGCCCTACGGCACGATCGAGGAGCTCCAGGAGCTCGTCCGCACCTCCGTCGCCCCCGCAGCGTGGGAGGAGGGCGCGAGCATCAACGTCCAGGGCAAGAACCTCGTCGTCTACGCGCCGCCGCAGGTGCAGACGCAGGTCGCGCAGTTCCTCGACGACCTCCGCGCGTTCGCGGGCATCGTCATCACGATCGAGTCGCGCTTCCTGACCGTCAGCGACAACTTCCTCCGCGACCTCGGCGTCGACATCCGCGGCGTCGGCGGCGCCAACACCGGGCCGCTGGCCGTCCTCGACGACGTGACGAACGGCCTCGTGAACAACGCGTCGGCCGGCTTCGACAACGGCGGCCCGGGCGTCCAGGGCGGCGGCGCGGCCCTCTCGCCCTCGAGCGGCATCTACTTCAACGACGGCTCCGACGGCGACTTCCGCGGCCGTTCGGAGAACATCTTCGTGAACCCGCTCGGCAAGGTCCTCTCGGCCTTGGGCGGCGGCACGTTCCAGATCACCTACCTCGACGACATCGCGCTCTCGGTCGTGGTCCGCGCGACCGAGAAGACGGAGCGCGCCCGCGAGCTGACGGCCCCGAGCCTCACCGTGTACAACACGCAGCGCGCGAACATCACGGTGGTCAACCAGATCAGCTTCATCGAGGACTTCGACGTCGAGGTCGCCCAGACGGCGTTCATCGCCGACCCGGTGATCGGCGTGATCCAGGACGGCCTGACGCTCGACGTCCGGCCGACGGTCAGCAACGACCGCCAGTTCATCACGCTGGAGCTGCGGCCGACGATCGCGGACGTCGTCACCCCGATCGAGACCTTCCAGACCCTGCTCGGCGCGGCCATCGCGCTCGGCGCGGCGCAGAACCCGGTGACGATCCAGCTCCCCGAGCTGGATCTCAAGGTGGCCGAGTCGACGGTCCGCATCCCGGACCGCGGGTCGATCCTCCTCGGCGGGCTCAAGGACATCCGCGTCCAGGACGCGAAGTCCTCCTCGCCGATCCTCGGCAACATCCCGATCATCTCCTTCCTCTTCAGCCGCCAGGGCAAGTCGGAGGAGATCGAGCACCTGATGATCATCATCACCGCGACGATCACGGACCTGCAGGAGGCCGCCCAGAACCTGCGCGGCTGATCCCGTTCTTTGAGCTAACCTAGGGGCCCCGGCACCGTGCCGGGGCCCTTTCGCGTTCCATGGCGCTCCGCGCGGTCCTCTTCGACATCGACGACACGCTCTTCCCGACGACGAAGTTCGCCGGGCGGGCGCGCCGCCGCGCCGTCGACGCGATGGTCCACGCCGGACTCGACGTCGATCCCGAGGCCGCCTACCGGGAGCTCGAGGAGGTCGTGCGCGAGTTCTCGAGCAACTACGGGCACCACTTCGACAAGCTGGTGCTGCGGCTGGCGGGGCAGCTGAAGTCCGGGGTGCACCCGGCGATCGTGATCGCCTCGGGCATCTGCGCGTACCACGCCGCGAAGGAGCACATCCGCCCCTACCCGGACGCGGTCCGCGCGCTGGCCGCGCTCGGCTCGACCGGCCTCATCCGCGGCGTCGTGACGAACGGCCTCACCGTCAAGCAGGCGGAGAAGCTCGTGCGGCTCGGCCTCGAGCGCGCCTTCAGCCCGAACGCGATCTTCATCAGCGAAGAGCTCGGCGTCGCGAAGCCCCACCCGAAGATCTTCTCGATCGCGTGCGAGAGCCTCGGCATCAAGCCGTCGGAGGCGCTCTACGTCGGCGACCACCCGGCGAAGGACGTGGACCCCGCGCACGAGGCGGGGCTGGTCACCTGCCTGCGGCGGGGCGAGGGGCGGCACGGCGACGAGCGCGCGGCGCACGAGCCCGACATCGCCGTGGACACGCTGGACGAGCTCATCAGCGTCCTCAAGGAGCGCTTCCAGGTGCCCATCCCCGCGTGAGGCTGACCGTCATCCTGCCCTTCTTCAACGAGGCGGCGCTCCTTCCGTCGCTCCCCGACCTCTTCGCGCGCGTGCGGAGCGCGCTCGCGGGCCACGACGTGCGGCTGCTCGCGGTCGACGACGGCTCGACCGACGGCACCGGCGACGGCCTTGCGCGCATCGAGGGCCTAGACGTCGTGCGCCACCCGGGGAACCGGGGCGTGGGGGCCGCGATGGCGACGGGGATCACCGAGGCGACCGGCGAGGCGGCCGTCGTGTTCGACCCCGACGAGGCGTACGCGCCCGAGGTCCTGCCGAGGCTCGTCGACGCGCTCCGGGACGCCGACGTCGCGACGGCCTCCCCGTACCACCCGGAGGGGGGCGTGGAGGGGGTCGGCGCCTTCCGCCTGCTGCTCTCCCAAGCCGCGTCGATCCTCTACCGCCTGCGCACCAGGGCCCCGCTCAGGACCTTCACCTGCGCGGTGCGCGCCTACCGCCTGCCGGCGGCGCGGGGCCTCCTCCCCGCGCCCGGGGACTTCACGGCCGCCGCCTACCTCCTCGCGAAGGCCCTCGCCATGCGCCTCCGCGTCGTCGAGGTGCCGGCCCGCCTCCGCGTCCGCCGCGCGGGAACGAGCAAGATGCGCCTCTTCCGGACGGCGCGCGCGCACCTGAGGCTCCTTCGTGACCTGCCCATGACCCCCCCCGGTTCTCAATAGGGGGGTGAGGGTCGTCACGATCCCCGCGACGGGGGAGAGCTTCGATCTCGACAGGCCGGGCGCGGTCGCCGCGTGGAACCGGGCGCTCAACCGGCGCTACGGGATGGAGAACCTCCGCCGCCACGGGAACCCGATCGTCCGCTGGATCGAGCGGCGGCGCCGCGCGCGCCTCGCGGCCCTCGTGCCGCCCTTCGACCGGGCCCTGGACCTCGGCGCCGAGGACGGAAGCCTCGCGGCGGAGTGGCGCGGCAAGGGCCGGTTCGTCCTCCTCCTCGACCTCGACCCGGCCATGCTCCGAAGAGGGGGGGTTCCGGGGGCCGCGGCCGACGCCACGCGCCTGCCGGTCCGGAGCCGCTCCGTCGACCTGGTCGTGCTCTCCGCCGTCCTCGAGCACGTGCTCGAGCCGCGGGACGCGGTGGAGGAGGGCGCGCGCGTCCTCCGCGAGGGGGGCAGGCTCGTCGCCTACGTCCCCTGGGACAATGCCGTCGTCCGGGTGAAGCGGTGGGCGCGGCGCCTCCGCCTCGGCCTCGGCGCCCTCGCCGAGGGACAGGCGCCCGGGCACCTGCGGACCTTCGACGAGGCGTGCCTCCGCCGCCTCTTCGAGGGCGTCGCGCGCGACGTGCGCGTCCGCCTCGACCCCTTCTCCCTCGGGTACTACGTCGAGGCGCGCCTCTGATGTGCGGGATCGCGGGGACCCTCGCCGGCGGGCCCGGCACCGTGGAGCGCATGCTCGAGAAGATCGCGCACCGCGGACCCGACGGGCGCGCCGCCGCCGACGGATCGCTCTCCCGCCTCGGCTGCGCGCGTCTGGGGATCCGCGGCGGCGACGACGGCGCGCAGCCGCTCCGGACGAAGCGCGGCCTCCTCGTCTTCAACGGCGAGATCTACAACACGGGTGAGCTCCTCAAGGATCTCGCGTGGCACGGCGTCCGCATCGACGGCGGGAGCGACACGCAGGTCCTGGGCGCGCTGCTCGACCAGTACGGCATCCACGCGGTCGACCGGCTGAACGGCATGTACGCGTTCGCGTGGGACGACGGCGAGAAGGTGTGGCTCGCGCGCGACCCCGTCGGCGTGAAGCCGCTCTACTACCGAGAGGGCGCGTTCGCGTCGGAGATCGCGCCGCTGCTCGGCCCCGGCGCGCGGCCCTGCGCCGCCGCCGTCGCGCGCTGGCTCTCGTTCCACTGCGCCTACGGCGAGGAGACCTTCTTCGAGGGGGTGAAGCGCGTGCCGCCGGGGGGCATCGTGACGCTGCCGGACGGCCGCGTGCACCGCCGCGCGAGCCCCTCCCTTGCCCCCGCGCCCCCCAATCCCTCCCTCGATGCGGCGATGCTCCGCAAGGTGCTCGCGCGCGCGGTCCGGGACGCGACGCCCGCGGAGCCCTTCGCCGTGACGCTCTCCGGCGGCATCGACTCCACCCTCGTCGCCGCGCTCGCGAAGGGCGCGAAGGTCGCCTTCCACGGGCGCGTCGCGGAGGAGGGCTGCGACGAGTCGGCCTACGCGCGCGCGGCCGCCGAGGCGCTCGGCATCCCGCTCCGCGAGGTGCCGGTCACCGCGGAGGCGTGCCGCGAGGCGCTGCCGCAGGTTGTGCGCGCGATGGAGGAGCCCGCCGCCGGGCCGGGCGTGCTCGGCCAGTGGATCGTCGCGCGCGAGGTGGCGCGCGAGGCGCGCGTGCTCCTCTCGGGCTGCGGCGGCGACGAGCTCTTCGGCGGCTACGCGCGCGCCGCGGCGCTCGTGCACGACGCGCCGCCGCCGGGACTCGAGGCGTACGCGCCGCTCTTCGCGCGCGTGCGTGGGCTCGCCGGCGGGGATCGCGCGCGGGCGCTCCTCGACCGGCGCGGGGACGCGCTCTTCACGCGCGAGTTCCTCGACGCGCACCCGGCGCCCGGGGAGGGGATCGGGGACGCCGTCGCCGCGGAGCTCTCGATCACGCTGCCGGCGCTGCTCCACGTCGAGGACCGGGTGACCATGGCGTTCGGGATCGAGGGGCGCGTGCCGCTGCTCGACCGGCGGCTCGTGCGCTCGGCCGTCCGCCTGCCCGCCGGGGCGCGGGTGGACGCGCGCGGCCGGCTGAAGGCGCTCCTCCGCGACGCCGCGGAGCCGCTCCTGCCCGAGGCGGTGCGCGCCCGGCAGGACAAGATGGGGTTCCCGCTGCCGATCGGCGCGTGGTGCCGCGGGCCCTGGAGGGACCTCGTGATGGACGTCTGCTGCGGGGCGCGCGCGCGGGAGCGCGGCGTGGTCGACGCGGGGAAGGTCGCGGCGGCCGTGGAGCACGGCGGGCGGTTCGACCGCGGCATCTTCGCGGCGCTCTTCCTCGAGCTCTGGTTCCGGAGCTTCCTCGATGGCTGACCACGGCGACCGCGCCTTCCGCATCGGCGTGCTGCTGACGCTGCTCGTCGCCTCGTTCCTGATGGCGGCGCCCGCGATGCAGGGCCACGTCCTCTCCTACGACGACGAGGCGCTGCTCAAGGGCTCGGAGGACGGGCCGGGCGCGCTCGGCCGCTCGCCGGGCTCCTTCTTCACGTCGACGTACTACTACGCGTACCTGCCGCTCTACGGCCTCTCCTACTGGGTCGACGGCAAGCTCGGCGCGACCGTCGAGAAGCCGACGCTCTTCCACGTCCAGAACGTCCTCTGGCACGCGGCGGCGAGCTACGTCGTCTTCCTGCTGCTCGGGCTCCTCGTCGGCAACCGCTGGGCGGCGTTCCTCGGCGCGCTGCTGTTCGCCGTCCACCCGCTGCACGTCGAGTCGGTGGCGTGGATCGCGTCCCGGAAGGACGTGCTGAGCGGGTTCCTCTGCCTCGCGGCCTGGCTCGTCGCGGTCCGCGCGGAAGAACGCCGGATCCTCCTCCTCCCCGCGCTGCTCCTGTTCCTGCTCGCGTGCTTCGCGAAGGCCTCGGCGATCGTGCTGCCGGCGCTGCTGCTCGGTGCCGCGCTGCTCCTGCCGCGCTACGCGGGACGGCGCGGCGCGGCGGCGCTCGCCGCGCTGCCCTTCCTCGTCCTGGCGGTGGTGCCGCTCGTCGTCCACCTCATGGTCGGTGCGGAGGCCGGCGTCGTGTCGGGCCAGCGGCCGTTGGGCGATCGCGCGCTCGGGTTCGTCGCCGGATGGGGCGGCGCGTTGTGGCGGACGGCACTCCCGATCCGGCTCTCGATCGACTACCCCGAGGCGAACGCCGCGGGCCTCGCGGAGGTCGCCCTTCCCGGCCTCCTCCTCTTCCTCGCGCTCCTTCTCCTCCTCCTGCTCCGGCGCCGGTCCCCGGTCGCCGCGTTCGGCATCGCGGCGTTCTTCCTCGCGCTGCTGCCGTTCAACAACGTGTTCCCCTCGACCGCGGTGCTCGCCGCCGACCGGTACCTCTACCTCTCGGTCCTCGGGGTGTCGTTTCTCGCGGCGTGGGCCGCCGCGAGGTGGACGTGGGGGGGGCTCGGGGGCGTCGGCGTCGCGCTCCTCTGCCTCGGGCTGTCGATCGCGAGCGCGAGGCGGTTCCGCTCCGACGAGGAGCTCTGGACCGCGACGATCGCCGCGCGCGACGGGTCGGCGCTCGCGTACGTCAACCGCGGCCTCGCGCGGACGGGGAACGGCGTCCGCGCGAACCCCGCGGGGATCGCCGACCTCCAGGCGGGATATGCGCGCGCGCGGCTCGACGAGCACCGGGCGAAGGCGGCCGCGGGGCTCGTGCTCCCGCTCCTCGAGGCGGGGCGCGTCGCGGACGCGCTCGAGCGCGCCGACGACGCGCTCCGGAACGCGACCGGCAACACCGGCGACGCCCGGCGCTTCCGCGCCACGGTCCTCTACAACAAGGGGCTCGTGCACGGCATGGGCGCGGGCGCGCACGCGGCCGCGGCGCGCGACTTCGTCGCCTCGGCCGAGCTGTGGCCGCGCTACCAGTCCTGGTACGAGGCGGGGCGCTCGTGCTTCCGCGCGGGGCTCGCGGACGACGCGCGCACCGCGCTCGAGAGGGCGGCGGCGATCGACCGGTCGCGCCCCGACCCGTACCTCTACCTCGCGCTCCTCTGGAAGCACGCGGGCGACAAGGAGCGCTGGAAGGAGGCGCTCGAGGAGGCGGAGCGCCGCGCCCCCGACGACCCCGACGTCGCGGGCGGCTGGATCGACTACTGGACCGACGACCGCGCGCCCAACTACGTGAAGGCCGAGGAGCAGCTGAAGCGCGTGTCCGACGCCGCGACGCGCCGCGAGCTCTCGGCGCAGGTCGAGGAGCAGCGCGCGCTCTACCGCTTCCGGCGCGGCGACCTCGGCGAGGCGACCAGGGCCGCCGACCGCGCGCGGGACGAGGGGCTCAAGGACGCGTCGGACCTGGGCCAGATCTACCTCGAGGCGGGGCGGTACGACGACGCGGTCGCCTGCTACCGCACGGTTGCCCGGGGCGACGCGGCGCGCCGCGACGCCGTGGGGCGCGCGCTCGCGCTCAAGGCCGGGGCGGCGCTGCGCGCGGGCGACGAGGCCGGCGCGGCCGCGGGGATGCGGGAGGCGCTCGAGGAGGGACCCACGCGGATCGAGGCCGGCGCCGCGCCGCTCGACGGCGAGATCCAGGAGCTCCGGGCGACGGCGGACCCGCGCCTCTTGGCTCTCGCCGCGGCGGCGGTGGCGGGGGACCGCGACCTCGCGCTCCGCCTCTCCGACCGCGTGCTCGCCGACGGGCCCGAGGGCGCGGACCGGCGCCTCTTCTACAGGCTGCGCGCGCTCGTGCGCGCCCACTGCGCGGACGACCTCGCCGGAGCCGAGGACGACCTGCGCCTGCTCGTGGGGGAGGACGGGACGGACCTGTGGGCGAGGATCCGCCTCGCGCAGGTGCTCACGCGCCGCGGGCTGCTCGACCTCAGGGGGGCGGAGCGGACCGCGGGCGAGACCCGCGTGGACGAGGCGATCGAGATCCTCTCCGAGGCGCTCGCGGAGGCGCCGGACTCGGTTGCGGCCCGCATCGCCCGGGGCGAGGCGCGGTTCGCGAGGGGCGACCTCACCGGGGCGAAGGCGGACTACCTCGCGCTGCGCGAGCGCGGGCTGGGCGGGAAGGAGGTCTGCCTCAAGGAGGCGATCCTTCACCGGCTCGTGTACGTGCAGGGCGGGGAGACGGACAACCTCGATGCGGCGAAAGAGCTGCTCGGCCGCGCCCTCGAGGAGGACCCGAACGACTTCGAGGCTCTCTTCGAGCTCGGCAACGTGCACCACAACCTCTACGACCGGACGGAGGATCTGCCGGCGAAGCGCCAGGCCGCCTTCAACCGGGCGATCTTCTGGTACCGCCGGGCGATGGCGACCAACCCGCGGGTCCCGGCGCCGCGCGTCGAGTGGGCGCGGCTCGTCACCAAGGCGGCGCGGGAGGCGATCGCCTCGACGCAGCTGAAGACCGCGCACGAGCTCCTCGCGCGCGTCGAAGCCGAGGCGCCCGACGTGATCGACGCGCACAAGGAGCACGCGCGGCTCCTGCTCCAGCCGGAGTTCGGCGGGGAAACCGGGATCGGGCCGGACGAGTTCTTCGAGGCGGCCGCGCACGCGATCGCGGAGGTGAAGCGGCTCGATCCCGAGGACCCCGAGCTCCGGCAAATCGATGCGCTCTACCACCGCAGGCGCGGGTGGAGCTTCTACCTGACCTGGGCGAAGATCGAGAACGGCCCCCGGAGGGACCGCGCCCGGGAGCTCGCGGTCGAGGAGTTCAAGGCGGCCGTGTCGATCGCGCCGGAGGACCCGGAGAACGCGCGGATCCCCGGCCTCCTGCGGGAAATCGCCCCGGAGGTCGTCGTCCTCGACGCGGAGGCCGCCAAGGCTGCGTTCGCGGAGGGGGCCAAGGCCTACGACGAGCAGCGGTTCGGCGACGCCGCCGCGGCGTTCCGCCGCGCGGCGCTCCTCTTCCCGGAGTCGATCGAGCTCCACTGGGCGCTCGCGAAGGCGCTCAAGCGGGCGAACCGCGACGACGAGGCCAAGGACGAGTTCCAATTCGTCGCGAACCACGCCGAGGCCGACCGCCACCCCGAGGCCCTCTATGAGCTCGGGTTCCTCTATCTCTCCCGGGGGGAGAAGCTCGTCGGCCGTCCCTGGCTCCAGCGCTTCGTGGAGACGATGGAGCGCCTCGACAGGGGAGACGAGCCGCTCGTGAAGATCGCCCGCGAGAGGCTCGCCCAGCTCGCCGGCGAGTGAGGGAAGGCAGGGAGCAGGCGCGTCTGCCCCCGGGGGCTGGCTACTACGGAACCTCCGCGCGTGTTGCGGCGTTGTTGCGGGTGAGGGAGCGCCTTTGATTCGTATCCTCTGCAACGGCACGCGCCACGAGTTCCCGGCGCTCCCGATCACGATCGGGCGCGACCAGGACAACGACCTCCACATCGAGGATGTCAACCTCTCGAGACAGCACTGTCGCATCTCGAGGACCAAGGAGGGGATCGTCGTCGAGGACCTGCACTCGAGCAACGGCACCTACGTCAACGGTGCCCGCACCCAGAAGCAGATGCTCTCCGCGGGGGACACGATCCTCATCGGGGTCACGACCATTTCGGTGGACTGGGACCCGACGCTCGCGCCCCCGCAGCCGAAGCGCCGGCCCGACGCGGTGGAGGCGCAGGCGCTCGCGGAGGAGAACCGAGGGCTGAGGCGGCTGATCGCGGTCACCCGGATGATCGCCTCCGAGGAGAGCGAGGAGAACCTCCTCCGCCGGATCGTGGACAGCGCGGTCGAGCTGACCGGCGCGACGAGCGGCTACCTCTTCCTCGTCACCCTCCACGGCCTCGACTTCCGGGTCGCCCGGAGCGCCCGCGGCCAGGACCTCGAGCACCCGCAGGAGAAGATCAGCCGCTCGATCGCCCGCGAGGCCATCGAGTCGGGCCGCCCGGTCGTCACGGAGGACGCGGGCGGCGACAGCCGCTTCGCGTCCGGCCAGTCCGTGGCGCTCCTGGGGCTCCACTCGGTCCTCTGCGTGCCCCTTAAGGTGCCGGACGGCCCGCTGGGCGCGCTCTACCTCGAGCACGGCAAGATCACCTCGCAATTCCGGGCCGTCGACATCCCGCTGGTCGCGGCGTTCGCGGACTTCGCGGCGATCGCGCTCGCCGCCGCGCGGAACCTCGCGGCCCTGAAGGCGCGCGAGGAGCAGCTCCGGCAGTCGCGGGCTCGGATCGGCCGGCTCAACGCCAGGCTGAAGCAGCTCCTCCGCAGGCAGGCGCAGGAGCTCGAGGGCGTGCGGGCGGACCTCGCGCTGAGCAAGCACGAGCTCGGGATGCGGTACGACTACAGCGCGATCGTGGCGGAGAGCCCCGGGATGCGCGGTGTGCTCTCGCTCCTCGACCGGATCGTGGAGACGCACGTCCCGGTGCTCCTGATCGGGGAGAGCGGCACGGGCAAGGAGCTGATCGCGCGGGCGCTTCACCACAACGGCCCGCGCCGCAACGCGCCGTTCGTCGCGGTCCCGTGCGCATCGATCCCCGAGGCGCTCTTCGAGGCGGAGCTGTTCGGGGGGGGTCCGGGGGCCGACGGGGCGAAGGGTCTCCTCGCCCAGGCCGAGGGCGGGACGCTCTTCCTCGACGACGTCCAGGCGATCCCGCGGGCCGTGCAGAAGCGGGTCCTCGAGGCCCTCGGGCCCGCAGGCGAGGGGGCCAAGGTGCGCACGGTCGCCGCCTCGGCCCAGCCGCTCGACGACAAGATCAAGGCGGGCGAGTTCCTGCCCGAGCTCAACGCGCGCCTCGCGGGCGCCACCTGCCGCCTGCCTCCCCTCCGGGAGCGGGCGGAGGACATCCCGGCGCTCTTCGACCACTTCCTCGACTCCTTCTGCGCCGAGCAGGAGGTGGAGCGCCCGACCGTCCACCCGCAGGTGGTCGACCGGCTCCAGGCCTACCCGTGGCCCGGCAACGTCCGCGAGCTGCGCCTCGAGGTGCAGCGGCTGCTCGCGCTCCAGAGGGGGCACATCACGCCCGAGCTCCTGTCGCACTCCGTCTTTTCCGGGGATCCCGAGGCGGCACCCCCGACGACCCTGCCGAAGGGCGGCTTGAAGGAGCTCGTGGAGAACCTGGAGCGCCGCCTCCTCGTGGACACGCTCCGGCGCGTGAACGGGAACAAGACCCGTGCGGCGATGATCCTCGGGCTCTCCCGCCTCGGCCTCCGGAAGAAGCTCGACCGGTATGGCCTCTCCGGGCTGTGACCGGGAAGCCCGCGCCGGCCCCCCGCACCCCCAAGGCATCCCCCGCCGCGGGGCGCCGCCCGGCCGCGGGTGGTATCGAGGCTTCCAGCAGGAGCTTCCCCGTTGCGAAGAGAGGGGCTTCTCCTCTATAATCCGGTTCTCGAAGAGAGCCGCGTCTCAAACCATTCCTCCGCAAGGAGTTAGCGCGACCGGGCTCAGGCACAGGGAGGGCACCGGCGAGAGCGTGTCGGAAATCCACACATGGCCAAGCTGATCCTTCGCGTCAATGGGGTTGGTAAGGAGTTCGATCTCGAACGGACGGGCTCCCTGACCGTGGGCCGGTCCCCGGACTGCGACATCACGATCGACGACACGCAGGCCTCCCGCCGCCATTGCACGGTGATCCGCCTCCAGTCGGGCTACGAGGTCAGCGATCTCGGGTCGACGAACGGGACGCTCGTCAACTCCACCCTCGTGAAGAAGCAGAAGCTCCGTCACGGGGACGTGATCCGGATCGGCGCGGTCGAGATCGCGTTTGACGATCCCGGGTCGGCGGGTGCGGCGGGGGAGCCCGCCGTCGGCTACCTCGTTTACGCCAAGGGGGACCGGAAGGGCGAGAAGATCGAGCTCAGCGCCCAGCGCACCACGATCGGGCGGAAGCCGACGAACACGGTCGTGATCGACGATCCGGTCAGTTCCTCCTACCACTGCGAGATCGTGCGAGGCCTCAACGGCTACGCGATCCGCGACCTCGGCTCGACCAACGGCACCCTCGTGAACAGCGAGATGGTGACGGAGGCCCAGCTGTCGCACGGCGCGCGCATCCGCATCGGCAACACCCGCTTCGTCTTCCAGGACCCCGCGATGGCCGAGATCGACCTCGAGCTCGCGGGCGCCGCCGAGGACGACGAGTGGGGCATGATGCGGGACATCGATCTCGCCGCGGTGCGGAAGCGCAACCCGGCGACGATCGCGTACGCCCTCCTCTTCGTCGCGATCGTGGGCGCGGGCGGCTACTTCCTGGCCGTCGCCAAGCCCCGGGTCGAGAAGGGCGGGCCCGCGGGTCCGGAGGGCAACCTCCACGCACCGTGGTCCTTCGAGGCGGAGGGGGCCGCGCTCACGTGGGCTGCGGAGCCCGAGGCGGCGGTCACGCTGACGACCTCGACCCAGGTGAAGAAGACGGGCGACCGGTCGCTCGAGATCCGCGCGAACACCCCCGAGGCGGTCGCCTATTACGCGCAGCGGTTCCGCGACGACCGCGCGGCGTATCGCATCAAGGGCTCGGTCGCCGCGCGCGGCACGAAGGCCCGTTTCGGCATCCGCTGGATGGGCGGCGCGGGCATCGAGCGGTGGGCGACGGGGCCCGCGGTCGAAGGCTCGATGCGCGACGTCGATCTTGTGGCGTCGTGTCCGCCGTGGGCGACGAGCGCGCTCCTGGGCGTCGAGCTCGACGGCGCGGGCACGGTCGATCTCGACGACGTGTCGATCGTCCGCGAGGGCGCGGCGCACGTCGAGGAGGTCACGATCAACGCCTTCCGCCTCTTCGTGACGGACGGGCGGGCGGCCGACCTCTTCCACGACGCGGCGGCGGTCCTCGTGAACGGGCACCCCTTCGCGCGCGACGCGCAGGGGAATCCGGTGGACGCGCCGGGCCTCCGGATCGCCGCGGCGGCGGCGGACGAGGAGCACATGCTCCTGACCGTCGAGGGGGCGGGCGACGCCGCGACCGCGGGCATCGAGTTCGACGAGACGGGCGGCTACCTCTCGCGCGGCGGCTTCCGGGCGTTCACGCCGTCGGCCAAGGAAGGCAAGACGTTCCATCCCGCCTTCCCGGACGACGGCGTCCTCGCGCTGGAGGACGTGCGCAAGCTGCTGCTCGGTCCCTCCGGGCGGAGCTTCGCCGTGCTCCCGGGCACGGACGGGGGCCGCCTCGACGCCGAGGCCCGCGTGCAGGGGAAGACCCGGTCGGTTGCCTTGCTCGGCCCGGCCGCCGACGGGAAGTTCGCCTTCCGCTTCAAGGTGGACCTGCGCGGCGAGACGACGCTTGCCGCGAGCACCATGGCGAACGTCCTGAGCCTCCACGGGCAGCGCCGCTACGGCGAGTTCCTCGCGGAGGGGGCGCGCGCCCTGGCGGAGTTCCCGTTCGCGAACAAGACGACGCGCGACGAGATCCGCAAGCTGATCGACGAGGTCAACGCGGACTACGAGGCGCGCCGCAAGAAGATCGACCGCCTGACGAAGGACTACGTCGACTTCCGGAACCTCGAGGATCTGCAAGCCGCCGGGGCGGAGCTGGGCAAGCTCGAGAAGGACTTCCAGACGGCCGCGTTCGAGGGGCCGCGCAGCGACTACGGGGTCAAGGCGAGGGAGGAGATCGAGCGTCTCGCCCTCGCGGCCCGCGTGCAGCGCGAGACGAAGCTGACCGATCGCACGTTCGTCCAGGCGACACTTGTCGACCTGCCGGACGGGCGCGTGTTCTCCGCGGCGCTCCAGCTCTACTACATCACCGAGTTCGCCCCGAACGCGGGTACTGCCCCGGCGGCGGCGGCAGCGCTCCAGCAGATCTACAAGGACTGCCCCCAGATCGAGCGGGTGCTCGACGGGTTGTTCGGGAAGAAGCCGAGGTAGCGATGGCGAGCCAAGCGGTCGGAATCGACATCGGGAGCCACGCGGTCAAGATCGCGCTGCTCGAGCGCAAAGGGGCGGCGACGAAGGCGCTTCGCCTCTTCCGCGCGACGCTCGCCGGCGACATGGATCCCGCACGCGTGCAGGGGGCGATCCAGCGGAGCGGCATCCGGGGCGGGCGGGGGCTCCTGGGCATCACCGGCCGGGACCTGATCATCCGGTACACGCACGTGCCCCCGGTGCCCGACTGGCGCCTCAAGCTGCTCATGCAGTTCGAGATCAACGAGGTGAGCGGCCAGAGCGGCGGCCAGGTCGCGGCGGACTACCGCCGGCTGAAACTGCCCGTCGAGGCGGACGAGGAGACCGTGCTCGTCGCGCTGACCCGCAACACGTGGCTGCAGCCGCGGCTCGCGGCGGCCCGCGGCGCGGGCTTCAAGGTGGGGGGCGGGTGCCCCAACTCGGTCGCGATCTTCAACGCCTTCCTCGCGCGCGGCGGCTGGAAGGAGGGGGAGACGACCTTCCTCGTGAGCATCGGCCGCGAGAACATCGACATGGGCATCCAGCGCGACGGGGAGCTGCTCTTCGCGCGCAACATGTCGGGCGGCGGGCACGCGTTCACCGAGGCGATCATGAATACCTTCGGCCTCGCCGAGGCGAAGGCGGAGAAGAACAAGGTCACGAAGGGCGATCTCACCCCGCGGTCGAAGGCGCGCTATGCCGACGCGACCGCGGAGAAGCTCGCCAACACGATGCAGGGCCCGGCGGGCCAGCTCGTGTCGATGATCCAGTCGTCCGTGATGATCTGCCGCGCGCAGACCAAGATCGCGGACCTGAACGTCGACCGGCTCCTCCTCTGCGGCGGCACGGCCCGAATGAAGGGCATCGTCGACTACTTCCAGTCGAACATGAGCGTCCCGGTCGAGCTCTTCGACCCGGCACAGGACCTCGACCGGTCGGCGCTTCCCGGCGAGGACCAGGAGGAGGTCGGCGAGAACGCGGCCGACTTCGCGGTGGCGATCGGGCTCGCGCAGACGCTGCTCGAACCGACCGCCTACAAGCTCGAGGTCCTCACGGAGTCCGAGAAGAAGAAGCGCCAGTTCGTCGGGCGCACGATCTGGGCGGTCGGCGCGGCCGCCGCGGCCCTCGTGTTCGTCGTGCTCCTCTTCAAGACGCGGGCCGACGCGATCGAGTCGTACCGGGCCGCCAACGCGAGCCTCCAGGCGATCGAACAGAAGAACCAGAGTGTTCGCAACTGGAAGCAGACGACCGAGGCGAAAGAGCTCGACCGGAGGCAGAAGGAGATCGCGCTTCGCGTCCGCCGCTACCCGGGCGAGTTCCTGCGCGCCGTCATCGCCTCGCTCCGCGCGAGCCACAACTCGAGGTACCTCTACCTCGAGAAGCTCGACCTCGAGCCGCTGAAGCGGAGCTTCGACCTCGACGGCAACCCCGGGGATCCGCAGGCGCAGCTGGGCGCCTCGGACGAGGCGAAGGACAACATCCACGCCCAGAAGGTCTGGCCCGAGATCACGGTCCAGGGCCGGCTCCAGGAGGATACGCCGAACGTCGGTGACACCTTCCTCGCCTATGTCACCGAGCTCAAGCGGAACCTCTCGTCGGCGCAGGTCGAGGGGTGGAAGATCGAGGTGAAGCCGACGAGCCCCGACCGGGAGAAGCGCTTCTCCCTGACCTTCGAGATGCAGCAGGTGAAGCCCGCGGAGGGGAGCTAGACGTGGACTTCTGGGCGCAGCACAAGGACTTCATCCTCAAGATCCTCGCGGGCGTCGGGGTGTTCCTCGTCGCCCTGATCGCGCGGTCGATCACGTACGGCGACGAGCTCGAGAGCGAGCAGGCGACGAACGCGAGCCTCGTCAGCAGGATCGGGTCCCTCAGGGTCGCGAAGCAGAGCGAAATCCAGGAGCTCCAGAAGGACGCGGACCGGCTCCTCGAGAACGCCCAGACGCTGACCGGGCAGATCGGCTGGGACCTCTCGGACGACCGGCTCGACCAGAAGCTGCTGCGGCGCATCCTCCGCTACACGCGGACCTACGCCCAGCAGGGCGACGACGCGGTCCAGCGCGCCGCGGAGGACTTCCGCAGCGCCATCCACGAGGACCTGAACGGCGGCTTCGGGCGGCTCCGCCTGATGGTGCGGCAGGACCTCGTCGAGGAGGCGAAGGAGAAAAACATCCGGGTCGACAAGGATCGGGAGGGGATCGGGTTCGACGCGGTGACCGACATGGCCGACGACGAGCTCCTCCAGTACCTGATGCAGCTCGAGCTCGTCGCGAGGGTGGCGCGGGCGGCGATCGATGCCCGCGTGGACAGCTTCGACGACGTGCGGATCACCACCTCGCTCGGCCGGGACGAGGTGATCCCCGGCGCGAACCCCGCGTTCCTCAAGGAGTACGCGGTGACGATCGGCTTCACGGCGAGCCCGGATGCGCTCTATTCGGTGCTGAACCAGCTCGAGGAGGACGCCCCTCACGTGCCGTTCGCGACGCTCCACCTCGCCAGGGTGAAGCGGCCGGAGAACCACATCGGGGTCGAGATGACACTGCTCGCGACCGCGGCCAACCCGAGCAAGGACGTCCCCTTCAAGGACAAGGAGAAGAAACCGTGAACCGCGAACGGATTCTCTTCGTCTCCGTCCTCGCGATCCTCGGCCTCTGGTTCTTCCTGAGGAGCCCGCAGCGCCCCGTCGCGAGCGCGGAGGTCGGGCGTGAAGGCCTCACGCGCCGCCCGGTGAGGAGCGCGGAGTACAAGGTGATCCGCTTCGGCACGATGACCGGGCCGGATCCGACGACGATCGTCACGAACGTCCGGCCCCACCCGCGTCCGCTCGGCGACCTCATCAAGCCGAAGGAGTTCGATCTCCCGAACATCTGGCCGCCGACCTCGCGGAGCGTGAGCGTCGACCGGCTCAACCTGCTCCGCCGCGACGCCGCGGCGCCGCAGCCGGGACCGGCGCAGATCCAGCTTCCCGCCGCGGCCGGGGGCGGGACCGGCGCCGCGGGCATCTCGGCCGAGGAGCGCGTGGACGCCTGGAAGAGCGGGCCGACGGAGCAGAAGGGGCGCGTGATCGCGATCGTCACCGGCGCGGGCCAGCTCAAGGAGCCGCCCGGCCCGTGGCCCTACGGCAAGCAGGTCATGGCGGCCCCCTTCGCGTTCCTCCGCCTTCTTGCGCAGCTCGAGCTGGATCCGGCCGCCGCCCAGCAGGACGGCGTGCGCGAGGTCCACGCGACGAGCCGCAGCATCAAGGCGACGTTCCGCCAGAGGTTCCCCGACGAGATCAACTCCTTCCAGATCGCCATCGACGGACAGCAGCAGGGGTACTTCAAGGGGCTCAAGGAGTATCTCAAGGTGCAGGGGGGACAGGCGTTCGATCCGCGCGTGCGCGCGGGGCTCGGCCTCCTCGGCGACGGGCTCAAGGCGAACGCGAAGGCGATCCGCGAGGACCTGCTCCGCTGGGCGCTCGCGATCCTCGGGGAGGCGCACGATCTCGTGCCCGCGGGCGCACAGGGGCAGAAGCGGCAGGTCCTCCTCGCCATGCTCCGCGCGGCCGGCGAGCTCAACGACTACGAGACCGTGCTCCGGCTCGCGATCGACCATCTCGACACGTTCCCGCGCGAGCCGGAGGTCTTGGAGCACGTCGGCGACGTGATGGCGAGCCGCACGTTCTCGCTCGCCCCGTTCGCGATCGAGTGGTACCGGCTCGCGAGCGACCGGGCGTCGGCGCAGGGAGAGCTCATCGCGACGCTCGTCGAGGAGGGACGCTTCGACGAGGCGAAGGACCTGCTCGTCAAGGGTCGCGCCGGCATGCCCGGCGCCGAGCAGGACCTGCTCAACGCGCGCGTCGCCCTCGCGCTCGGCGACTTCAATGCGGCGACCACGGTCGCGCAGCGGCACACGTCGGGCGACGGCGCCGCCGAGGCGCACCAGATCCTCGGGGCCGTCGCGTACGCGAAGGGCGATGCCGCGGCCGCGGCGGAGGAGTTCCAGAAGGCGGCGGAGGCCGACCCGGCGCGCTCGACGGCCTTCAGCGACTGGGGGCTCGCGCTTGCCGTGGAGGGCAAGACCGAGGACGCGCTCCTCTGCTTCGGCAAGGCGCTCGAGCTCGATTCCATCGACAACGCCGTCGTGCCCGAGCTCGGGCGCGGCTACCTGAAGCTCGCGGCCGGCGAGGCCGCCCTGCGGGCGGCCGTCGACGCGGAGGACGCGGGCCGGCGCGAGTCGAAGGTCAAGGCGGAGAAGGAGGAGGAGGCGAAGCGGCTCCGCGACACCGCGGCCGAGGCGTTCGCGGCCGGGGTGGAGCTCCTGGCGAAGCTCGCGGACAACAACCCGAGCGACCTCCTCGTGCGGTACATGCTCGGCTACGCGAAGGAGCGCACCGGCAACCTCGAGGAGGCCGCCCAGCTCTACCGGGGCACGATCGACAGCGACTACCGCTACCGGATCGCGATCGCGCGCCTGGGGCTCGTGCAGGCGCAGCGCGTCCTCGCCGGCGGCAGCAAGGACCTCGCCCCCGCGGCGGTGGCCCACCTCTCGAAGGCCGTCGATCTGAACCCGACCGACGCGATCCTCCCGTACCTGCTCGGCCGCTTCCTCATGGCGACCGCCGGGGATCTCGGGCTCGCGGACCGCATGTTCGAGAAGGCCGGGAAGCTCGAGGTCTCCGAGCGCAACGGCGACCTCCCCCTCTGGGCGGACCTCGGTCGCTCCTGCCTCGCCTACGCGAACGAGAACACCGAGGTGCTCGACACGAAACGGCTCCTCAACCAGCTCCTCGAGCGGATCAAGGAGTCGATGCCGGCCGGCACGACGCCGCAGAAGGCGATGGAGCACGAGGTCTACCGGGCGGCGACGATCGACCTCCAGATCGTCGAGGACAACGAGCGGAAGGTGGACCGGACCTGGGACTTCACGGAGCTCTCCAAGCAACCCACCGACTGGGACAAGGCCATGAAGCTCCCCATGGAGGTCCGCTGGGAGCTCAAGAAGGGGCTCGTGTTCGCGGGCACGATCAACTACGAGGGCCGGGGGCGGGAGAGCCCGATCATCCCGCTCGAGTACTGCTCGACCCACTACCCGGACAAGGAGAAGGGCGAGCTCAACGGCGGGAACATCTGGGAGCTGGTCGTCACGGGCGTCACGCCCGACGTCCCGACGGAGGGCGACATCCCGGAGCTGGGCATCGGCGTCCTGAACCCGCCGAAGCCGAACCTCGTGAGCGGCGTCCAGGTGAGGCGCAAGCGCAACGGGAACATGGAGATCCGGATCGACGGCGGCGACCGCCAGGTCTTCAAGAACGTGAAGAACGACTGGGTGGAGCTCAAGAAGGTGAAGTGGCCGGGGGGCGAGTTCACCCTGAAGTTCGACGTCGTCCCGGAGTACGGCCTCGCCAGGCGCCGGGCCCCCGGCCGGTTCCGCCTCTACCTGAACGGCGAGGAGGTCTTCCTCCAGGAGTTCGGGGACGGCGCGGCCGGCGAGCGGGCGAACGTCGTCGCCCTGAGCAAAGCGAGCGCCCCGGTGTCGGTCTGGCTCTGGGCCGAGGGGCGCGACGGCACGGAGCTCAAGGGCATCCAAGTGAAAACGGTCACGTTGACCGTGGAGACAAAGTGAGGTACGCGATGCGGCGAGTGCAACGAGGGTTCACCCTGATCGAGGTCCTCGTCGTGGTCTCGATCCTGGGGGTCTTGGCCGGGCTCATCTCGGTTCTCATCACGCAGGCCGGCAAGAAGCGGCTCGAGTTCGAGACGACCCAGACGATCACGCTCGTGCGGACGGCGATCGAGAACTACAACTCGGATTTCCACCGGCTCCCGCCGGAGACCATGGCGGCGTTCGCCGGGACGCAGTGGGCCGGGCTGTCGGTCTCCGGCAACACGACCAACGAGTGCAACGAGTGCCTGCTCGTGGCGCTCCGCCACCCCGACCTGCGCACGCCGCTGGACCAGCTCCCGACGAGCGAGCCCTACGGCAACCGGGACAGGGACATCTGGAACAAGATCCCGATGGGCTCCGACGTCGTCGACGCGAAGGAGATCCTCGACGCGTACGGCAACCCGATCGTCTACATCACGAAGAACCACTACGACGACACGATCCAGGTCACGCTCATCGACGAGACGATCGTCGACGTGCACGCCGTGAAGCGGTCGGGCGGCGCCTACTACAACCCGGACGGATTCCAGCTCATCTCGCTCGGGCGGAACCAGAAGCAGGATCCGGACGAGAAGGTCGACGACATCGAGAACTTCACGCGAGAGGGCGACTAGGTGTCGCGCCGCCGGGGTTTCACGCTCGTCGAGATCCTCGTGGTCATGAGCCTCCTCGCGGTGCTCATGGGGCTCTCCGTCGGCCTGATCGCGCAGGCCCAGAGCGGCAACAAGCTCCTCCTCGCCACGAACACCCTCGCGCAGCAGCTCGCGAGCTCGCGCGCGCAGGCGTTCGGCAGCAGCACGACCTACGTCCAGCTGAGCACGGTGCCGGACGGGACCACGCACGTGCGCGGGTTCCGCGACCGGCAGGTGTTCGCCTGGGCCGCGGAGGACTTCGCGAAGGCGTCCGAGGACGTGCTGCGCCGCGGCGGCGGCGTGGAGATCTCCCCCGACCTCGGCCTCGAGGGGCACTACGCGCTCTTCGAGGGGGGCGGGACGGTGAGCCTCGGCAGCCCGCAGTGGCTCGACTTCCGCGACGGCTTCTCCATCCAGTGCCGGCTCAGGCCCGACGCGCGCGGCGGCGTCCTCTTCAAGAAGGGGGAGGCGCTCTCGGTCTCCGTGACCCAGGGCGGGGCCGGGCGGCTCGGCGTGGAGGCGAAGATCCGGCTCAAGCGGGACGAGAAGGGGCAGGGGGAAGGGATGTGCGACGTCCGCACCGGCATGCGCGACGCCGAGGTCGTGCCGGAGTGGGGCGCGCCGCTCATCCCAGGCCGCTGGCACGACGTCCGGGTCGCATACGACAGGAACGCCTTCGCGATCTACGTGGACGGCAGGCTGCGCGGGATCCGCTCCGACCGGTCGAACCTCATGCAGCCGCAGGAGGAGGCGGAGTTCGTGATCGGCGGCGGCTACTCCGGCGGCTTCGACAGCCTCGTGGTCTCGGGCATCTTCCAGAGCGACGAGACCGGCGAAGGCTTCCCGACCGAGATCCAGCACGTGAATCCCGATGGCAAGATCGCGGTCGGCGACGTGCTGATCCACTTCCGCAACCGGAGCCTCGATCCCCGCTACCACGCGGCGCCCTTGAACATCTGGCTCCAGCTGGACCGCGGCCCGAACTCCACCCCTGCGCGGCGCGTGGTCTCGGTCGCGCTCTCGGGCGAGACGTTCGTCCGGCTGCCGGAGGAGGTGCGATGACGGCCCCCGGAGCCCCCTCCCGTTCCCGCCGTGGCGGGTTCACGCTCTTGGAGATCCTCATCGCGATGAGCCTCTTCACGGTGATCGGGCTCGGCGTCGTCCTCCTCATGCGGACCGGCGTCGAGATGTACGTGCAGGGCACCGAGGGCTCGCAGCAGGAGGATCGCCTCGAGCAGAGCCTCCCGCGCCTCGAGGACGACCTGCGCCACGTCCTCGTCCCGCCGCAGATCGACCGCATCCCCTTCGACCCGAAGAACCCGGATCCCCAGGAGGAGCCCGAGCCGCTCCCGCCCGCGAACCGGTTCCTCTCGGGCTACCTGACCTACAAGTTCGGGGACAAGGACATCGCCTGCCGCTACCTCGCGTTCGTGCGCGACACGACCGGCATGGGCGAGGTGGAGATCTACGCCGACCGCGCCGGCCAGAGCGCGCACGCGGACGCGTACATCGACGGGTGGGAGGACGAGCGCGAGTTCCGCGAGAACCGCCACCTGCCGACCGGCGGCGCGGCGGAGGTCCTCTACATCTGGCTGCCCGACGAGGATCGCGCCGGCGTCGGCGCCGTCTACCGCGCCTACCGGAGCCCGATCGGCGGCGAGGGCACGCTCCTCGACCCGAAGAACTACGACACGCGCGAGAAGGTCGTGCGGCTGGTCCGCGGACAGCCGGTGTTCCAGGACGTGATCCTCTTCGACCTCTACTTCTGGACGCAGTGGACGACGCACTGGGAGTGGTCGGCGCGCGAGCCGGTCGTGACCCGGCCGCCCGCGGACCCGTCGGAGATCAAGTCGGGGTCGGTGCCCTGCGGCCCGTCGCTCACCTGGGACTCGACGCGCGGCGTGCTCCCCGTCGAGCAGTTCCGGCTCGCGAAGGGGCAGAAGTCGCTCACGTTCAGCGCCGACGACATCTGGCCGCACGGCGTGCGCGTGGCGTACGCGCTCGCGGAGACGTCGTCGCCGCTCGCCAAGGGCTACTCGGCGTCGGATACGTCGTTCACGGTGTTCGCCGGCGACTTCGCGACCGGGCGCGGGGAGATCCGCAACGTGCTCATGAAGGTCGGGACGGAGTGGGTGGAGGTCGCCGGGCGCGATCCGTCGCACCGGGACACCTTCCGCGTGACCGGGCGCGGCATCCGGGGGACGTCCGCGGTGGCCCACGCCGAGGGCGAGCCCGTCTACTTCGGGCGGGTTTTCGACTTCACGATGCCGATCCCGTCGTT
>DASUGR010000180.1:0-14690 GCA_036273915.1 Planctomycetota bacterium
GAGTAGCTCGCCTCGCCGACCTGCCCGCCGAAGCCTTCGCGACGGCGAGAGCGCCGTGTCCCCGCAAATGCCGAGGGGCCGGCGACCCTGCGCCGGCCCCTCGTCCGTATCCGTAGACCCTAATTGCGGAAGGGCGGCTTCGGCTCCGCCACGATCTGCGGGGCGGGATCCCCGAGGCTCCATCCCTCCCCATCGAGGTAGATCCGATCGACCTGCGGCGCGAACTCATCGCCCTCGCGGTGGAACTTCATGCTCCACACGACGTTGTGGCCCAAGATCGCGTAGCTGTCGGTGAAGGCGGCGCCGGCGCCGGCCTTCGCGAGGATCTCCTTGTTGTGCTCGGCGTACGCGCGATGGAACACGGTGAAGCCGCTGTCGCCGTACTTGCGGACCCGGCACTGGCGCGCGTAGGGCTCGAGCCCCGCCACCGTGACGATGGCGGTATCCCATTCCCGGTTGAACGTGCCGAAGACCGCGATGCCGCGGGCCGTCTCGCCCGGCTGGAGGACGCCGAGCTTGTTGATCTCCTGCACGTTCTTGAGATCCGCTGCGCGGGACAGACGCCGGATCGACTCCTCGGCATCGGGCGCCGGAAGCGCCGGCATGACCTTGCGCTTCTTCGGGTCCGAGCCGACCGTCGCCTTGATCGCGACATGGAGCGGCGCCGCGACGTCCGACTTGTTCTTCAGCGCGAAGGTGAAGTAGTAGAAGGTCTTCGCGCTCCCGTCCTTGTAGGTGACGCTGTAAGTCTCGAGCGGCCCGTGGGTGAAGTCGATCACCCACGGCGCCTTCGGATCGTCCGCGCCGGCCGGGAGGAGAAGGAGGAGGAGGGCGCCCAGCGCCCCCGCGAGAGGCAGACGGCCCATGATCCGGGCTACTCCGTCCGCAGGCACGCGAGCTCCGGGACGCTCGAACCCTCTCCGGGGGACACGACGGTCTCAAGGGAAACGCCGAGCTTCTCCTTGTCGCGCCACTCCGCCGACCCGTCGCTGTAGCCGCACACGAAGCCCTTCTTGTTGTGATGGTCTTCGCTGTCGTCGGTGGTGATGATCGTGCGGCCCTGGCCGGGCTTCGCGATGCACTTCCCGTTGTCCTGGTCGCGCGCGGCGTAGGAGGTCAGGTTGTCGTACTCGTGGTTCTTCATGTCGAGGTTCTTGTAGGCCTCCGCGCCGCCCACCTTGTCGAGCCCCTCGACGAGATCACCAGGGCAGAAGTACGTCTTGTACTGGTCGGGGGTGATATCCCCCTTGTTGATGAACTGGAGGATGAGGTTCGGCCCGCTCCGGCGCCAGGCGTCGGAATCGGCCTGGACCAGCATGCCGCACCATCCCCGCTGGTTGTTGATGCACTCGAGTCTCTGGGCGTTTTCCTGGCTCTTCGGGATCAGGACCACCACGAGCCCCGCGAGCACGCCGATGATCGTGACCACGACGAGGATCTCGATCAGGGTGAAGCCCTTCTGCTTCCCATTCATCTGAACTTGGCCTCCTTTTGCGACGGGCGTCCTCGCTCCGGTCGCCCGGACGCCGCGGGGCGGGATTATAGGGAAACCGAGTCCGGAAGGAAATGGGGATTTGGGATCGCCCTATCCCCGCTTGCCGCAAGCGGCTAGGCCGAGTTGGTGCGCCCGGTTGCGGCTTCATTGGACCCCTCGATCCGGGCTGCCGCAAGGGCGATCCGGATGGGGCCGGCTCAGTTCCGGGCCCGAATAGATATCGACACATCATGATTTGGTGATATTATTGCCTCCGTGCAGAAGCTCCTGCGCCTTCTCGCGGATCCGACGCGGCTGCGCATCCTCGCGGCCGTGGCGCCCGAGGAGCTCGCGGTGAACGAAATCGCGGACACGCTCGCCATGGGCCAGCCGCGCATCTCCAACCACCTGCGGCTGCTGCGCGAGGCGGGCGCGCTCGAGGACCGGCGCGAGGGCGCATGGACCTTCTACCGGAACGCGCTGCCGCGGCGGCCCGACGGCCGCCTCCTGTGGCAGGCCGTCGAGGCCTCGGTGCGCGCGGATCCCGCCTTCGCGGCGGACGCCAAGCGCAGGGAGCGCGTGGTGGAACGGCGCCGCGCCCGGAGCCGCGCGCACTTCGGCTCGGCCCCCGATGCCCCCTCCGCCTCCTCGCTCGGCACCCTGCGCGAGGAGGCGATCGCGGCGCTCGCGCCCCCCGAGTGGACGGTCGTGGACGCCGGGTGCGGTGACGGGTTCCTGACCGAGCTCCTCGCGGACCGCTTCGCCCGCGTCATCGCGGTCGACCACTCCCCGGAGCGCCTCGCGGCAGCCCGCGAGCGGCTCGCGGGGAAAAACGTCGACTGCCGCCTCGGGGAGGTGGACGCGCTCCCGGTCCCGGCCGCCTCCGCCGACGCGGTGTTCCTGAGCCTCGTCCTCCACCACGTGCCGGAGGTGAAGCCGGTGTTGCTCGAGGCGCGCCGCGTGCTCCGGCCGGGCGGCTGTGTCGTCCTCCTCGATCTCGCGCCGCACGGCGAGGAGTCGCTCCGCGAGAGCCTCGGCGACCTCCGTCTGGGCCTCGACCCCGAGCGGCTCGCGGCGGACCTCGCCGGGGTGGGCTTCACGAACGTCCGCCACCTGCCGGTCCGGGACAAGCTCAAGGCGGGCCCGCGCCGGAATCTGGACCTGTTCCTCGTCACGGGCGAGTATCGCGCGACGAAGCGACCGCCCACCGGAGGCAAGAGATGAAGACCGACACCATGCTCCCCTTCAAGGTCAAAGACCTCTCCCTCGCCGCGCCCGGCCGCGCCGAGATCCGGCTCGCCGAGCACGAGATGCCGGGGCTCATGGCGCTCCGGCGCGAGCACAAGGGCAAGCGCCCGCTCGCCGGCGCCCGCATCTCCGGCTCGCTCCACATGACGCTCCAGACGGCGGTCCTCATCGAGACGCTCGTGGAGCTCGGCGCGCAAGTGCGCTGGTGCTCCTGCAACATCTTCTCGACCCAGGACCACGCGGCCGCCGCGGTCGCCGTGGGCCCGAGGGGGACGCCGGACCGCCCGCAGGGCATCCCGGTCTTCGCCTGGAAGGGCGAGACGCTCAAGGAGTACTGGTGGTGCACCGAGCAGGTGCTCCGCTGGCCCGACGGCAAGGGCCCGAACCTCCTGCTCGACGACGGCGGCGACGCCACGCTCATGGTCGTCGAGGGCGCCCGGTTCGAGCGCGAGGGCGGGATCCCGGAGACGAAGCCCTCCGACTCCGAGGACTGGGCCCTTCTCCTCGACTGCCTCCGCGGGATCGCGGCGAAGGACCCGGGCCTCCTCACGCGGCTCGAGCAGGGCGTCCTCGGCGTCTCCGAGGAGACGACCACGGGCGTCCACCGCCTCTACCGCATGCAGGAGGAGGGGAAGCTGCCCTTCCCGGCGATCAACGTCAACGATTCGGTCACGAAGAGCAAGTTCGACAACATCTACGGCTGCCGCCACTCGCTCCTCGACGGCCTCAACCGCGCGACGGGCGTGATGCTCGGCGGCAAGGTCGCGGTCGTCCTCGGCTACGGCGAGGTCGGGAAGGGCTGCGCGCAGGCGCTGCGCGGGCAGGGCTGCCGCGTCATCGTCACCGAGATCGACCCGATCTGCGCGCTGCAGGCGGCGATGGAAGGCTTCGAGGTGAAGACCCTCGACGACGTCGTCGCGACCGCCGACGTCTTCGTCACCGCCACGGGCAACCGCGACGTGATCACGATCGACCACATGCGGCGGATGAAGGACAAGGCGATCGTCGGCAACATCGGCCACTTCGACAACGAGATCGACATGGCGGGCCTCCAGCGCGCGAACGGCGTGAAGCGCGTCACGATCAAGCCGCAGTACGACGAGTTCGTGTTCCCGGAGGGCAAGTCGATCCTCGTCCTCGCCGAGGGCCGCCTCCTGAACCTCGGCTGCGCGACCGGGCACCCGTCGTTCGTGATGTCGGCGAGCTTCACGAACCAGGTGCTCGCGCAGATCGAGCTGTTCACGCGCCACGGCCAGTACGAGAAGCGCGTCTACATGCTGCCGAAGGCGCTGGACGAGAGCGTCGCCAGGCTCCACTTGGACCAGCTCGGCGTGAAGCTGACGAAGCTCACGAAGGCGCAGGCGGACTACATCGGCGTGCCGGTGGAAGGCCCCTACAAGGCGCCCCACTACCGGTACTAGGCCATTGGCTGCGGATCGCAGGCTGCAGGCTTGCGGCCGGGAATCGGAGGGGGCTCCGGGGGCCGGCCGGATCCCTCGCGGCCTCCGCGGGTCGACCGGCTCCTTCAACAGCTGCGAAACGTCCTTCGCGAGCACGGGCAGGTTCTCCCGGACGATGCGCCAGACCTCGGCGTGGTGATCAGGTCGTTGGCCATGGATCCACACGTTGCGGAACCCGATGATGCGCGTGTAGTCGCCGATCCGGCTCGCCGTCGCCTTGTCGTCCCGCGCGACGCGCCCCAAGGCCTCGCCGATGATCTCGAAGCGTTCGACGGTACGCCGCGTGCCTTCTCGCGCCACCGGCGAGCTCGCGCGGCGCCCCTCCGCACCGGGAGCCGCCCCACCGGCGATGCCCCAAGCGGGACGGAACTTCATGCTCGCGACCGACCGGGGCGATCTCGACCTCTGCGAGAAATCGCCGGCGGCAGATCCCATGAGGATCTGCTGGCCCACACGGTCGAGGTGACGCTGTTCGGACTCCCCGCCGGGGCCTTGACCTCCCGACGCTCATCCGCACGAAGCGCGCGGCCGGCCGCCCCCGTGACTTCGAGGCGCTGGCCGGGATCGAGGCCCTTGAGCGCGCGCGCCGCGAGCCCCCGGCGTAGCGCGGGGGCCGGGTCACCAGAGCGCGAAGGCGAGGATCGTGCCGCACAGGAAGAGCAGCGAGGCCGCGAAGGCCGCGAGGTCGAGGAGGCCCACGCTCCACCGCAGGACCTTCGGGGCGCGCACGTAGAATGCCGGGATCGCCGCGACGAACCCGACGAATCCGACGGTGACGGCACCGCCGACGGCCATCCCGATGCAGCCGGTCTGCTCCGGAACCAGGAGCACGTAGGCCCAGCACGACCACGCGACGAAGCCCGGGGCCGCGAGGAACGCGAGGAAGCTCGGGCCCGGCGATCGCGCATCGACCGGCGACATCGGCGCCCATCGTACCGCGCAAGAACGTCGGCCCCTCCCCGGAGCCCCACCCCTTCCGGCCGCGGACCTACTTCGCGACGGCCTTCGTGTTCACCGCGTCGCGCAGCGCGTCCGCGCGGTCGGTCCGCTCCCACGTGAACTCGGGCTCCGGCCGCCCGAAATGCCCGTAGGCCGCCGTCTTGCGGTAGATCGGCCGCAGGAGGTCGAGCGCGTCGATGATGCCCTTGGGCGTCAGCGGGAAGACGTCGCGGATGGCCTTCGCGATCCGGCGCTCGTCGGCCTGCGCGGTGCCGAACGTCTCGACGCGGACCGACACCGGCTCCGCGACGCCGATCGCGTAGGCGAGCTGCACCTCGCACCGTTCCGCGAGCCCGGCGGCCACGACGTTCTTCGCCACGTAGCGCGCCATGTACGCGGCACTCCGGTCGACCTTCGTCGGGTCCTTGCCCGAGAACGCGCCGCCGCCGTGCCGCCCCATCCCGCCGTACGTGTCCACGATGATCTTCCTGCCGGTGAGCCCCGCGTCGCCCTGCGGGCCGCCCACGACGAAGCGCCCCGTGGGGTTGATGTGGATCGCGGTCTTCTCGTCGAGCAGCTCGCGCGGCAGCGCCGCCCAGATCAGCTTGGCCTTGAGATCGGCGTGGATCCGCGCCTGCGCGGCGCGCGGGTCCCTCGGGAGGCCCGCCTCGCCTTCCACCGCGTGCTGCGTGCTCACCACCACGGTCGCGATCCGCCGGGGCTGGCCCGTCTTGTCGTCGTACTCGACGGAGACCTGCGCCTTGCCGTCGGGCCGCAGGTAGGGGACCTCGCCGCTCTCGCGCAGCCGCGCGAGGCCCTGCGTCAGCGCGTGCGCGTAGGTGATCGGCGCGGGCATCAGGTGCTCGGTCTCGCGGCACGCGTAGCCGAACATCATGCCCTGGTCGCCGGCGCCCAGCGACTTGCCCTCGCGCTCGTCGACGCCCTGCGCGATGTCGGGCGACTGGCGCTCGACCGCGCACAGCACGGCGCAGGAATCCGCGTCGAACCCCCACCGCGCGTCGGTGTAGCCGATCTCGCGCACCACCCGGCGGACGATCGCCGGGTACTCGAGCAGCGCGCTCGTCGTGATCTCGCCGGCCAGCACGACGAAGCCCGTCTTCACGAGCGTCTCGCAGGCGACGCGCGCCCTCGGGTCCTTCGCGAGGACCGCGTCGAGGACCGCGTCGGAGATCTGGTCGGCGATCTTGTCGGGGTGACCTTGGGTCACGGATTCGGACGTGAACAGCATGCGTCGTCGTTGCTCCTCAGCGGGCTCATGATACGGCCAGGGGGACTCGAACTTGAGGTTGCGCGCGGCCGCGGCACCGGGGCCGCATTCTCGGGGGGTCCGGGGGCGGCGACTACGCCTCCTTGCCGTGGCACTTCTTGTATTTCCTGCCGCTCCCGCAGGGGCAGGGGTCGTTCCGCCCCACCTTCGGCGTGTCGCGGCGGATCGGCTCCGGCTTCTCTCCCGAGGAGCCCTGCGGCGCACCCTCGTCCGCCTTCGACGGGGAGAAGGCGCTCACCTCCTCCTTCGTGAGCGCGGCGGGGCGGTAGCGGCCGCGGATCGCCTGGTCCATGTCCTCGGTGACCCGGACCTTGAGCGCGACGTCGGTGACCGCCTCCGCGATATGGGACTGCATCTCGTGGAACATCTGCGAGGCCTCGCGGCGGTACTCGACCTTCGGGTCCTGCTGCGCGTAGCCCCGGAGCCCCACCGCCTCCCGCAGCGCGTCGAGCTCGCGGAGGTGCTCCTTCCACTTGTCGTCGAAGGCCTGGAGGAGGACGTAGCGGAGGGTGCGGTCGAAGTCCTCCTCTCCCCCGTCCCCCTTCACCTCCCCGATCCGCTTGGTGATCGCATCCCGCACGAGGCGCCCCGCCGGCCCGACGCCGCCGGACGCGCGGAGCGTCTCCGCGTCGATCTCCACGCCGAACTTCCGCCGCGCCCAGAGCGTGACCTCCGTGGGCGTCCACTCGTCGGGCGGGCGGCGCTCCTCCATGTTCGCCGCAAGGAGCGGGCCGAGGAGCGTCTCGATCATCTCCCAGAGCGTCTCCTCGAGCTGCTCGCCCCGGAGGATCGCGTTGCGGCGCTCGTAGATCGCGCGGCGCTGCTCGTCGTTCACCTTGTCGTACTCGAGCAGGTTCTTGCGGATGTCGAAGTTGTGCTCCTCGACTTTCTTCTGCGCCTTCTCGATCGCGCGCGAGACCATCGGCGACGTGACCTCCTCGCCGTCCCCCATCCCGAGGCGGCCGAGCACGCGCTTCACCCAGTCGCGGGCGAACTTGCGCATGAGCGAGTCCTCGAGCGAGACGTAGAAGACCGAGGAGCCCGGGTCGCCCTGGCGGCCGGCGCGGCCGCGCAGCTGGTTGTCGATGCGGCGCGCCTCGTGGCGCTCGGTGCCGATGATGTGGAGGCCGCCGAGCCTCGCGACCGTCGACACCGGCCCGAAGGGGAGCGGCATCATCCCGTGCACGGACCAGTACGCCTCGAGCGCCGCCCTGCGCGCGTCGTCGCCGCCATCCGCCTTCTTCGCGAGCTTCGGGTCGTCCTTCAGGAAATGGCCTGCCCAGTGCGCGACGAGCCTCGATGCCGTCTCCGGGTCGCCGCCGCGGAGGTCCTTCGGCGCGAGGCCGTGCCGCTTCCAGTGCTCGAGGAGGTCCTCGTAGGCGAAATCGCCGAGCAGGATGTCGGTGCCGCGGCCGGCCATGTTGGTCGCGATCGTGACCGATCCCAGCTGGCCGGCCTTCGCGATGATCGCCGCCTCGCGCTCGTGCTGCTTCGCGTTGAGCACCTCGTGCTGGACGCCGCGCTTCACGAGCATCGCCGACAGGCGCTCGTTCGCCTCGATCGACGTCGTGCCGACGAGCACCGGCCGCCCCGTGCCGTGGCTCCGCACGATCTCCTCGACGACGGACCGCCACTTCTCCTTCTCGGTCAGGTAGATGCGGTCGTCGTAGGAGAGGCGCTTGAGCGGCCGGTTCGTCGGGACGGAGAGCACGTCGAGCGAGTAGATCTTGTGGAACTCGGCCGCCTCCGTCTGCGCGGTGCCGGTCATCCCGGCGAGCTTGTCGTAGAGCCGGAAGAAGTTCTGGATCGTGACCGTCGCGAGGGTCTGGTTCTCCTCGCGGATCTTGATCGCCTCCTTCGCCTCGACGGCCTGGTGGAGGCCGTCGCTCCAGCGGCGGCCCTCCATGAGGCGGCCGGTGAACTCGTCGACGATGATCACCTCGCCGTCCTTGACGACGTACTCCTTCTCCTTCGTGTAGAGCATGTGGGCGCGCACCGCCTGCTCGAGGTGGTGCGGCCAGTTCTCGTTCATCACGTCGGGCGCGTAGAAGTCGGGGATGCCGAGCTCGCGCTGCGCCGAGATGATGCCCGACTCCGTCAGGTAGGCGGTGTGCTGCTTCTCGGAGTAGACGAAGTGGTAGTCCTGCTCGAGCTGGAGCCGGATCTCCTCCGCCTCCGGCCCCGGCCCCTTGGCCTTCGCGGCGACGAGGTCGTCGAGGTCGGCCTTCTCGACCCCCTTCCTGCCCTGCGCCCAGCGCCGGACGACGCGGTCCGCGAGGTAGTACTTCTCGGAGGACTCCTCGGTGGGCCCCGAGATGATCAGCGGCGTCCGCGCCTCGTCGATGAGGATCGAGTCCACCTCGTCGATGATCGCGAAGTGCCGGTCGCGCTGGCACTGGAACTCGACGCGCGACTTCATGTTGTCGCGGAGGTAGTCGAAGCCGAACTCGCTGTTGGTGCCGTAGGTGATGTCCGCGGCGTACTGCTCGATGCGCTGGTCCGAGCGCATGTTCGACTGGATGCAGCCGACCGTGAGGCCGAGCGCCCCGTAGACGGGCGCGTTCCACTGCGCATCGCGTCGCGCGAGGTAGTCGTTCACGGTCACGATGTGCACGCCGCGGCCGGTGAGCGCGTTCAGGTACGCCGGGGCGACCGCGGTGAGCGTCTTGCCCTCGCCGGTCACCATCTCCGAGATCGAGCTCGTGTGGAGCGCGATCCCGCCCATCAGCTGGACGCCGAAGAGCCTCAAGCCGAGCGTCCGCTTGGCCGCCGCGCGCACCGCCGCGAACGCCTCGGGCAGGAGGTCGTCGAGCGTCTCGCCCTTCCCGAGGCGCCCCTTGAACTCCGCGGTCTTCCCCTTGAGCTGCTCGTCGGTGAGCCCGTCGAAGTCGGGCTCGAAGGCGTTGATCCGCTCGACGAGGGGCAGCATCTTCCGGATGAGCCGCTCGTTGCGGGTCCCGAAGACCTTCTTGAGAACGGTTCCGACGGCGAACATGGGGAATTCCGGGACTGGATGCGGGGGGGCCTCGGGGGCCGCCCCGGCCCACCATCATGCCAGCAGTTTCCGCACGAGCGAGAAGAGGACGTCCTGCCGGTAGGGTTTGACCAGGAACCCGTCGGCGTAGGTCAGGGCCGCCAGGTCCACCTGGCTGCGGGTGGCGAGCAGCACGGGGATCCGGCGCGTCTCGGGGTCCCCCTTCAGGGACTCGCACGCCTCGACGCCGTCCATCTCGGGCATCTGGTAGTCCATGAGGATCAGGTCGGGCCTCTCGGCCTTGACCATCGCGAGCGCGTCGCGACCGTTCTTCGCCGTGCTCACCGCGAGGCCCGCCCGCTCGAAGAGCGCGCGCAGCGCGTCGAGGATCGCCGGGTCGTCGTCGACGATCAGGAGCCGCTGCGACTTCTGGCAGAGCTGCTCCACCTTGCCGAGCCGGTCCTTGATGTCCCGGAGCGTGGGCACGCCCTCCGCCTCCCACGCCCCCTCGATCTCCTCGGCGAGGATCCGGTTGTGGTCGCGCACCGCGTTCCACCGCGCGTAGTCGGGGGCGTCGGCCGAGATGTTTAGGTTGTCGTGGGTGTCGACGCAGAAGGCGTACTCGTCCGAGAGGATGCTCTCCTCGAGGACGAGCTTCATGTGCGGGTAGCGGCTGTTGCCGAGCCGCAGCACGTACCGGCAGACGCGCCGCCCGCCGCTCTCCTCGCACTCGTCCTCGAAGCGCGGAAGGAGGTCGCGCGCCGTCTCGCCGCCGCCGAGGTCGGGTGTCGGCGCCCGCCACCGCGCCGCCGCCGGGTAGGCGTGCCGCAGGTAGATCTCGACGGCGAGGCGCACGCGGGAGGCGGGGATCTCCTCGAGCCTCATGCCGCCTCGGCCGGGCGCTTGCGCACGCCGCCGAGCAGCAGCATCACGATCCCGGCCACGAGCGCGATGTCCGCGACGTTGAACGTGGGGTAGTGCCAGCCCTTCTCGAAATCCCCGAGGCAGAAATCGATCCAGTCGCGCACCTGCCCCCACTGCCACCGGTCGTAGAGGTTGCCCACGGCCCCGCCGAGCACGAGGGCCTTCGCCGAGGAGTCCCACGCGCTCGACGCCTTGGGCAGGAAGATCCAGAGGGCGATCAGCGGGACCGCCGCGACGGTCCCCCAGAAGAGGAGCCAGTCGGGGACCTGCGAGCTCCAGGCGCCGTACGGGTTCCACTTCGTGTGGACGTAGAGCCAGTTCTCGATCAGGGCGAACTGGGTCGGCTTCAGGGAGCCGTCCGTGCCCGGGCTGGGCGGATAGTCCCAGATGGCTTTGGACCACAGGTCCAAGGCCGCGGCGGCGGCCGCGGGAACGAGCCAGAAGGCGCGGCGGAGGCGGTGCATGGAGAGGCTCACTCCGCCTCGTCCGTCTCCTCCTCGTCGTCTTCGTCCCGGCGACGGCCCTCCTCCTCGTCGTCCTCCTCTTCCTCCCCCGGAGCCCCCACCAACTCCTCCTCCTCCTCGACCTCGCCCGCCTCGAGCCTTCTCTGGTAATCGACGGAGTAGCGGGCCCAGGGGATGGCCTCGAGACGCGGCCGCGGGATCGGGTCGCCGGTCCCCTCGCAGATGCCGTAGGTGCCGTGCTCGATGCGCAGGAGCGCGCGGTCGATCTCGAAGAGCTCCCGACGCTCGCTCTCGACGAGCGCGAGCGTGAAGTCCTGCTCGAAGTTGTCGGACCCGTGGTCGGCCATGTGGTCGACGCTGAAGTCCTGGTCCGATGCCTTGAGGGCCTCCTCCTCCATTCCCTGCACGGTGCCGAGGATGCGGCGGCGGCGGGTGAGGAGCAGCTTCCGGAAGTGCTCGAGGTCGGCCTTGCCGAAGACCTGCTTCTTGGCGTCGCCTTTCCTCTTCCCGTCCCTGGAGGCGTCCTTCTGGGCGTCCTTCTTGGCCATTCTGGAGTTCCTTCCGGCGATGCTGGGGAAGCCCGGAAGCTTAGCCCCGATTGCCGGACCGTCAAGCCGCGCGGCCAAGGCCGCAGGAAAACCCACGAGCCCCTGACGAGCGGGGGGTCCGGGGGCCGAAGATAGGAGACGTGGACGCGGAGCGTCGCGAGTTCCTCCGCTGGGTCGAGGCCGAGGCGTGCCTTTCGAAAAACACCGTCGCCGCGTACCGTCGCGACCTCGAGGACTACGCGCGATTCCTCGCCGGAAGGCATCGCGACGCGCTCCGGGTGCGCCCCCACGACGTGGTCGAGTACCTCGCGCACCTGCGCTCTTCGGGCCGGGCCGAGGCCACGATCAGCCGCCGGTTCGCCTGTCTCCGCGGTTTCCACCGGTTCCTCGCCTCGGAGGGGCTCGCGAAAAGCGACCCCACGGCGACGCTCGACGCCCCGCGGAAGTGGCGCACGCTGCCCAGGGTGCCGTCCAGGGAGGAGGTCGAGCGGCTGCTCGCGAGCGTGCCCCTCGACTCGCCCCGCGGCCGGCGCGACCGCGCGATCTTCGAGACGCTCTACGCGACCGGCGCGCGGGTCGGGGAGCTTCTCGGCGCCCGCGTGCGGGACTACCACGAGGAGCTCGCCCTGCTCCGGCTTCTCGGGAAGGGCAGCAAGGAGCGGCTGGTGCCCGTGGGCCGCGCCGCGCGCGAGGCGATCGCCGCGCACCTCGCCGACCGGCCGGGGGCGGGCGCGGACGCGCCGCTCGTGGCCAGCCTGCGCGGGAGAAAGCTCACGCGCGACCGCGTGCTCCGGGTGCTCCAGGGCTACGCGACCGCGGCGGGGCTCTCCCGAGTGCCCTCGCCCCACTCCTTCCGCCACGCGTTCGCGACCCACCTGCTCGAGGGGCGGGCGGACGTGCGCGCGGTGCAGGAGCTCCTGGGTCACGCGAGCGTCTCGACGACCCAGCTCTACACGCACGTCGAGGAGTCGCGGCTGAAGGGCGTCCACGCGAAGTACCACCCCCGCGCATGACCGCGGCTCCGCGGCCTACCGTCCGGGGCCTGCTTCCCGCGTCACGACCAGCGGCGGGCCGTCACGCACGACGACCGTGTGCTCGTGGTGCACGGCGAGCGCGCCGTTGCTCGTGCGGAGCGTCCAGCCGTCGGCCGCCTCGACCGCGTGCGTCGGCGCCTCCGCGAGGATCGGCTCCACGGCGAGGACGAGCCCCTCCTCCGGCGCCGCGTCCGCGTAGGGGTCGTCGAAGTTCGGGACCGCGGGCGGTTCGTGGATGCCCGGGCCGAGCCCGTGCCCCTGGAGCTCGCGGAGCACGAAAAAGCCCGACGCGCGCGCTTCGCGCTCGACCGCGCGGCCGACCTCGCGGAGCGGGCGGTCCGGCCGCAGCGCGAAGAGCGCGGCGGCGAACGCCCGGCGCGCGCACGCGGCGAGGCGCGCGGCCGGGTCCCGCGCGCCGGGGAGCAGGACCGTGCACGCCGTGTCCACGACGTAGCCGCCCCGCTCCAGCGTGACGTCGACCTTCAGCACGTCCCCGGGACGGAGGCGCGTGCCGCCCGGCACGCCGTGGACGATCTCGTCGTTCTTCGAGAGGCAGACGTTGCCCGGGAACGCGTACTGCCGCCGCGGCGCGCTCACCGCCCCCGTGCCCCGCAGGAGGCGCGCGGCGACGGCGTCGAGGTCGCGCGTGGTGGCGCCGGGCCGCGCGGCGCGCGCGAGCCGCCCGAGCACGCGTGCCGCGAGGGCGCCGAGATCGACCAGTTCTCGCAGGTCGGCGCGGGAGTGGACGGTCACGTTCGTCGTCTCGTCGTCGAACTTCGGCAGGCCGGCCGCTCAGCAGCGCGCGAACCGCGCCTGCCGCAGCGGCCCCGGAATCCCTATCGAGCGGACTTCTGGTGGTCGGCGAGGAACTGCGCCAGGCCGATGTCGGTGAGCGGGTGCTTGAGCAGCTGGCCGAGGACCTTCGGCGGGATCGTGCAGACGTCCGCGCCGATCTTCGCCGCCGCGCGCACGTGGTTCGGCGACCGCACCGACGCGACGAGCACCTCGGTCGCGAAGCCGTAGTTGTCGAAGATCTCGCGGATGTCCGAGATGATGTCCATCCCGGTCTCGCCGAGGTCGTCGAGGCGGCCGATGAACGGGCTCACGAACGTGGCGCCCGCCTTCGCCGCGAGCATCGCCTGCACGGGCGCGAAACAGAGCGTGACGTTCGTCTTCACGTTCTGCCGCGAGAGGTCGCGGCACGCGGCGAGGCCGTCGCCGGTGAGCGGCACCTTCACGGCGACGTTCCGGTGGATCGCGGCGAGCGCGAGCCCCTCCTCGACCATGCCCTTCCGATCGGTCGAGATCACCTCCGCGCTGATCGGGCCGTCCACGATGTCGCAGATCTCGGGGATGACCTTCTCGCGCGACTTGCCGGACTGCGCGATGAGCGACGGGTTCGTCGTGATGCCGTCCACGAGCCCCATGGCGGCGTACTTCCGGATCTCGTTCGTGTCGGCGGTGTCGAGGAAGAGCTTCATGGCCCCGATTATCCATGCCGCGCCGACCGAAGGGCTACTTCGCGCCGCCGCCGCACTCCCCGAAGCCCCTACCCTTCCTCCTCGCCGGCCCAGGCGAGGATCGCGGAGACGACGTTTTCCGGCATCCCGGCCGCGCGCAGCTCCTCCGCCCCCGCCTCCCTCACCCCCGACGCCGACCCGAACGCGCGCAGGAGCGCGGTCCTCCGCCTCGGCCCGAGGCCCGGGATCTCGTCGAGCGCCGACCGCACCGTGCGCTTCGCGCGAAGGCGCCGGTGGTACTCGATCGCGAAGCGATGCGCCTCGTCGCGGATCCGCGCGAGCAGGTAGGTCTCGGGGGCATCCGGGGGGAGCGCGAGGGGGGTGCGGCGCCCCGGCAGGTAGATGCGCTCGTACTTGCGCTCGCCGCGCAGCACGCGGGCCTTCGCGAGGCCCACGACCGCGACGCTCGCGGGGATCGCCGGCAGCACCGCGTCGAGCTGGCCCGCGCCGCCGTCGATGACCACGAGGTCGGGCCGGGGGTCGTCGCGCTTGAACCGCCGCGCGAGCACCTCGCGCATGGACGCGAAGTCGTCCTGGCCGGAGACCGTGCGGATCTTGAAGCGGCGGTAGCCGTCCTTCCACGGCAGCGCCTGCTCGAACACGACGCGCGCGCCGACCGTCTCCGCGCCCTGGATCGTCGAGATGTCGTAGCACTCGATGCGGAGCGGCGGCCGGTCGAGCTCGAGGCGCTCGCGGAGGCGCTCGAGCAGGAGCGTGCGCTGCGTCTCGTCGCCTTCCGCCTCGCGCACGGCCTCGGCGGCATTTTTCTCCGCGAGGTCCAGGAGCTCGCGCGGGGCGCCGCGCTGCGGCACGTGGA
>DASUGR010000181.1:0-12413 GCA_036273915.1 Planctomycetota bacterium
GCTGCCCATCTTGGCACGCCGTTTCGCGGGCGTGTGTCAAACGCCTCCCTCTCCCCGGACCTCTCACGCTCCGGTACCCTTGTGCCCCATGCCGAGGAGGATGTCGAACCGGGACCGGATCGATCGCATGCGGGAGGAGGCGGCGGCCACCGCGAAGGAGAAGGAGACGAAGGCGAAGCCCGCCGCGCGCGAGCCGAAGGCGCGGAAGGGCGCCGCGCCGGTGCCCGCGGGCCGCATGAAGATCGTGTGGGCCGTGTGCGCGGTCAACGGGTCGGTCGTGAAGACGTTCCCGTACCCGGAGAAGGCCGCGGCGGAGGCGGAGGTACGGCGGCTGAGCGAGCAGGCGCCGCACCACCTGCGTGCCGAGAAGGTGCCCTTCGAGGATTGAAATCCGGGGGGTTCCGGGGGCGGTGTAGGATGACCCGCAGAAGGAGTGCCCCATGCGAACGTTCGCGGTCACGGTCCTCGTCCTCGCAAGCGGCGTCGGGGCGGGTGAGAAGCCGCTCACACACCCGCACTTCAACGACGGCGGGGCGATCCCCTGGTACACCGAGCTCGCGGCGGCGTCCGCGGCCGCGAAGAAGCAGGGCAAGCTCGTCCTCATCGAGTACGGCCGGGAGGCCTGAGGCAACTGCCGCGCGCTCGTGGAGCGCGTCCTCCCGGATCCGGCGGTGAAGGAGCGGCTGCAGGGGCTCGCCGTGGGCCTCGCCGCGGACTGCGACGCGCCCGAGGGCGACGTCGAGAAGATCATGCGCGAGAACCTGAGGGGCGCGAGCACGCTGCCCTTCGTCGCCTTCGTCACGCACGACGGGAAGTGGGTCGGCGGGTTCTCGGGCTATCACGACGCCGGCGAGTTCGTGAGGGTCCTCGCCACGGCGGAGGAGACCCCCTACCTCCAGGCCACGAAGGCCGTCCGCGCGAAGCTCGCGACGCTCGTCGAGAAGACGACGAAGGCGGCGGAACAGTCGGACTGGAAGACGGTCGTCGCGGTCGCGAAGGAGGCCGCGAAGACGACCGGCCGCTGCCCGGAACGCAGCGCAATCCTCGAGACGATGAAGAAGGCGCAGGCGTGGGCCGCCGGCCGCATCGACGAGGCCGTCAAGGCGGCGCAGGCGGGCAGCGTGGCGCCGGCGAACGAGGCGCTCGCGGAGGTGCGGAAGTGCTTTCCCGGCGAGCCGGAGGGCGAGGACGCCGAGACGGGGATCAAGGCGGTCCGGCGGCTCTCCACGATCCTCGAGGCGGAGGCCAAGGGGACCGCGTCCCCCAGCAGCCGCGACAAGGCCCGGAAGGAGTTCAAGGAGACGCGGTGGATGGCGATCTTCGAGCAGGCCGCGACCCCGCCCGAAGAGGGCAGCCTGCCCGGCGGGTAGCCGTCGCTGCCGCGGCTACTTCTCGTACTTCGGCTGGTAGAGCTGGAGTTCCAGCCCGCCCGGCGCCCTGAAGTACGTGACGAGGCCGTAGCCCGCGTCCGTGATCGGCTTCGTGAACTCGACGCCCTTCTTCTTCAGCTCGGCGACGGTCTTCTTCACGTCGTCGCAGTAGAAGGAGATGTCGTGGGTGCCGGGGGGCGCGCCCTCCGCGGGGTCGGCCGGGTGGCAGCCCATGTCCGCCTCGGGGAGGTCGAAGATCAGCCAGCCGTCGCCCACGTCGGTCGCGGGGAACCCGAGCTTGTCCCGCAGGAACGCGCGCAGCGCCGGCGCATCGGACGTGTAGAACATCGTGTGAACGCCGCGGATCATGGGCACCATGGTATCCGTTTGCCGGCACCGGAAGGGAGGCCGCCGATGGCTTCGCGCGAGGAGCTCGACAACCCCCACGTCCTTCCCGAGGGCATCCCCGTCCCGGTCGACGACGGCCTGTGCGACCACCTCGCCGGAACAGCGCTCCCTCCCCTCGCGCTCCCCTCCACCTCCGGCCGCGAGGTCGCTCTCCCGGAGCTCCGCCGCGCGGTCCTCTTCTTCTACCCGCGCACGGGCGTGCCCGGTGAGCCCGCGGAGGACGACTGGAACTGGATCCCCGGCGCGCGCGGGTGCACGCCGCAGAGCTGCGGCTTCCGCGACTGCCACGACGAGTTCACGAGGCTCGGCGTCGAGGTCTTCGGCGTGAGCACGCAGACGACCGCGTTCCAGCGCGCGTTCCTCGAGCGGAACCGCGCGCGCTACGAGATCCTCTCCGACGAACAGCTTCGCCTGGTCCGCGCGCTCAATCTCCCGACGTTCCAGTACAGGGTCGAGAGCGGCGGGCCGGACACGCTCATCCGGCGCCAGGCGTGGTACGTGGAGGACGGCCGGATCGCGAAGGTGTGGTACCCGGTCTTCCCGCCGGACCGGAACGCGGCGACCGTGCTCGCGTGGCTCCGCGAACGCCGCTGAGCCGGAAGGGAGGGGGCGCGGGGGAGGGTTCCCCCGGCCCCCTTCCCTTGGAGCTACTTGCAGCTCTCGGCGAGCGCCGTGGCGCGCTCCTCGAGCGCCGTGCCCTTGAGCGCGCGCGAGAGCGGTCCAAGCCGCTTCGCCGCCTCGGCCTTCTCGCCGCGACCGACCATGGCCTCGATCTCGTCGAGCTGCTTGCCCGCCGCTTCGAGCACCTCCGCGCGCGTCTTCGCCGCGAGATCCACGACCGCGGCGGAGTCCTTCGCGACCTTCTTCTCCAGCGCCGCCGAGTCTGCGAGCGCCTTCGTGAGGTCGCCCTTCCCGAGCTCCTCCTTGATGTCGGCGTCCGCGTCCTTCACCTTCTTGAGCGACTTCCGGCTCACGCCCTTGCCGTGCTCCTTCTCGAGCTCCTTCCTCGCCGCGGCCACGAGCTCCATGAGCGTGCCCGCGCCGTAGCCGCCCTCGATCTTCTCCATCTGCTCGAGCGTGTAGGGGTCGATGATCGCCGTAAAGGGGATGTGGCCCGTGTTGTTGTAGCTGCCTGCCTTCGAGCCGCGCAGTCCGTCGATGTCCTCCACGGTGAGGCCGGCCCACTCGACGAGACATTCGCGGTCCTGGCCGTCGGCGCCCTTTTCCTGGTAGGTGGCGGCGCGGCGGTCCTTCTGCGCGATCCCCTTGTCGAGATCCTGCAGCGCGATCACCTCGACCGTGTTCTCGTCGGCGAACGCGATGTACTTCTTGTTCTTCAGTACGGCGCTGTGGACGCCGTTGCAGGGCGGGCAGTAGAAGCCGTGGTTGTGGACGACGATCGGGACGTTCAGGAACTTCGCCTCCTCGACCGCCGCGTCCCACGAGCGGGCGTAGGTGACCGAGGGTTCCGGCTTCTCCCCGCCGGCGGGCGCGAGCGTGGCGACGAGGCCGATCGTCGCGACGCACAGGACCGGATACTTCATGGTTTCTCCTTTCAGGTTCGTTTCGGCTTGCGCGAACGCGGGCGGGGTCGGTCCCCTAGAGCGAGCGGGCGCGGGCGCGCGCGGTCACCGAGGGCACCGACCGGTGCTCGAGCACCGGCGGTCAGCCGAAGCCGCTCGGGAACGCGTGTTCCATCCAACGCGTACTACGCGGCGAAGGGAGCCTTTTTTTGGATGACGGCGTTCCCGAGAGTGCCCTGCCGCGGGATCGGGAAGGGCGATCAGCGCGCTTCGATCCTCGCCGCGCGGACGCCGCCGGCAAGCACGAGGTCCTTGCCGTCGAAGCGGAGGGGAGGGCATTGCGGCCCCTTCCAGGGAAACGCCGCGAACCTCCCCGGCGCCGTCGGCTGGTAGACCGTCCCGCCGAGGAAGCGCTGCGCGTCGAGACGGAAGATGCCGAGCTTCCCCTGCTCGAACGCGACCTCGAGGAGCGTCTTGCCGCGCTCGTGCTCGAGCTCCACGAGCACGCGGACGTAGCCCTTCGAAGGCGCCGTCGCGCCGAGCGTGCGCACGCCCTTGAGCTCGCCCCACCGCTCCAGGTGCCCCGGCCAGATGATGTTCACCAGGTGGCCCGGCCACGACTTCGGGACGCGATCCGCGAGGACCGCCGCGATCGGTGCCGGGTCACGCGCGCGCACGGCGGCAACGACCCTCTCGGCGACCGCGATCTCGCGCGAGAGGTCCGCGCCCTCCGATCCGGCGAGCGCCGCCGACGCGCGCGGGCCGGTCCCGGTCACGAGAAGGCCCCCGCCCGATCGCGCGACGTCGATCCGGTTCGCGTCGTCGATCGCGTAGGCTCCCGCCAGCGCGTCGAGCGCCTTGCCATCCACGTCGACGAGCGACGGCGGCACGGGATACGGCGGCGTCTCGCCGAACAGGAGCGCCTCGACGTTCCACCCGATCGGCCACGCCTCGATCGCGTCGACGTTGGTGAGCACGATGACCAGGGCGCGCTCGTCGGGGAAGCGCTCGATCGACGTGTGGAAGCACCGCACGTCCCCGCCGTGCCCGATCCTCCTCGTCTTCCGCTTCGTTGCCGCGATCCCCCAGCCGAGGCCGTAGTACTCGGTCACCTCGGTCTCCATGAGGCGCCGGTTGCCCTCGGAGACGACCTTGCCGGCCTCGTACGCATCGAGGAACCGTTTGAGGTCGGCGACCGAGGTGACGATCCCCCCCATGCCCCGGTACTGCCAGCCGTACTCGCCGTAGGGGTGGCCCGCGGCGGGCCGGACGGCGCCGGCGCCGTCGTACCCGATCGCCTGGTTCCTGAGGAAGTCGTCCCCCGTGAAGCCGGTGTTCTCGAGACCGGCGGGCCGGAAGAGGTTCTCGCGGCAGAAGGCCATGTAGCTCATGCCGCTCACATGCTCGACGATGCCCGCGAGGAGCGCGTAGCCGCCGTTCCAATACTCGAAGGCGGCGCCCGGCTCCCGCACGGGGGGTGCCGCGAGGTATCCCGCGACCGCCGCGCGCAGGTTGCTCCCGCGACCGCCCGTCGCGCTCCGCGGCATCCCCGACGTGTGCGCGAGGAGATGGCGCACGGTGATGTCGCCCCTCGCCTCGGGGACGCCCGGCAGGTGCTTGGCGATCGGGTCGTCGAGCGACAGCTTTCCCGCCTCGACGAGCTTCATGACGGCGCACGCGGTGAACGTCTTGGTGGCGGAGGCGATCTCGTAGGTCGTGTCCGCGCTCGCCAAGACGCCCTTCTCGCGGTCGGCGAGGCCGTAGCCGCGCTGGAGGAGGGTCTTGCCGGCGCGCACCACGAGGACGCTCCCGGAGAAGCCGAACCTCTCGCACCGCGTCAGGTAGTCGTCGATCTCCTTTGCGCGATCGGGAGCCGCGCCCGCAGCGGAGGCGAGGAGCAGGCACGTGAAGGCAACGCGGGACATGGCAACCATGGTACGCATGCGACGGGGTGGGTCCCTCCCCCAGCCCCCTCCCCGTCCATCCGGCAAGACGGCAACGCCCCAGCCGGCAACGCGCGGGCCGCTGCCAGCGCCGGAGACGGCAACCGTATTCCGTTTGAACGCAACCGTTGCGTGGAGCGTTGGTCCACCGGCCCATGCTCCGTTCGTTCGGATTGGCACTCCTCCTCGCGGCTTGCGCCAAGACCGCGCCGGAGCACCCGAACGTCCTCCTCGTGACGATCGACACGCTGCGCGCCGACGCGATCGGGGAGGACACGCCGGCGATCTCCGACTTCCTCGCCGAGGCGCGCCGGTTCCGGAAGGCGCGGACGGTCGTTCCGCTGACGCTGCCGGCGCACACGAGCATCTTCACGGGCCTCTTCCCCGCGTCGCACGGTATCCACGACAACGTCACCGAACCGGTGCCGCCGCGTGGCGAGAGGTCCTTCCCGCTTCTCGCGGAGCAGTTCAAGGACGCGGGCTACTCGACCGCCGCGTTCGTGGCGCGGACGGTCCTCGCCCCGCCGACCGGGATCGGGAGCGGCTTCGACGTCTACGACTGCCCGGCGGTCGACGGCGAGGCGCCCGAGGAGAGCTATCTCCCGGGCACGGACCGCGTCGACGCGGCGATCAAGTGGATCGCGCAGGCGCCGCCGGGGAAGCCGTGGTTCGTCTGGGTGCACATCTTCGATCCGCATGCGCCCTACCTGCTGTTCCCCGGCGACGCGCGGCGCGCGGCGACGACCGCCAGCGACTCGCCCCGCGCGCGCTACCTCGGCGAGGTGCGGCGCGCGGACGCGGCGATCGAGACGCTGCTCCGCTCGGTGGACCCGCGCACGGTCGTCGTGCTCGCGTCCGACCACGGCGAGTCGCTCCAGGAGCACGGCGAGCCCACGCACGGCCCGCTCTGCTACGGCGCGACGGTCGACGCGGTGCTCGTCGTGCGCGCGCCCGGGCTCGCACGCGGGACGGTCGACGACGGCCTCCGCAGCGTCGCCGACGTGGCGCCCACGCTCCGGCGGCTGTGCGGGCTCGCGGCGGCGGGCGGCGAGGGGCGCGACCTCGCGGGGCCGCCGCACGAGACGCTCGTCACGGAGTCCATGTTCACGTGGGCGATCCACGGATGGGGCCAGGTGTTCGGCGTGACCGACGGGGACTTCACCCTCGTCGAGTCGGGCACTGCGGTCGAGCTTTTCGATCGGCGTAGCGATCCGGGGGAGACGATCCCCCTCGGACTCTCGGATCCTGCCTACGAGAAGCTCGATCGCGCGCTCGAACGGTTCCGCCAAGGGCGATGGGGAGGGGGCGCGGGGGCGGAGCCTCTCGGCTCGGTCGTGCCCTACGGCCAGATGCGCCGCCAGGACAAGGGCTACCTCTCGCGCTCCGCCAACGCGCTCCTTGCGAACCCGCGCGAGCGCCTCACCGACTGGGCGGTGCTCGAGACGGTCCCCCCGCTGATCCGCATCTGCGCGATCCAGAGGAACCCGCGGCGCCTCGAGGAGATGCTCCGGACGCTCGAGGACCTGCAGGCGAGGAACCCGCTGAGCCCGCGCATCGACCACTACCGCGCGAAGATCCACGGCGCCATCGCGGACATGACGGGAAGGCAGGGGCGCTTCTCCCACGCCGCGTGGGCCGAGCTGGCCGCCATCGAGAAGGGGTACGTGCAGAGGGAGACGATCGGGCCCGCCATCGCGTACGCGGTGGCGGCGTCCGATTCCACGGCGCTGCGGAGGCTCGCCGAACTCCTCCGGACGTCCGGCAAGCGCCTCGACCCGGAGACTGGGCGCGCGCTCGCGGACGCGCGGCGCCGGCTCCCGTCGCAGCCGGAAGTCTTCCACGACATCGGCGGCCGCTGAAATCGCGGGGACGGACCTCGAGGTCGCGATCCGCGGACGCCTATCGGGATCGACGGGATGGCGCCGGCGGACTGCTTCTTCGGTGCGGAGGCGTCGCCGGACGACGCTCATCGCCGCCCGCGGCGGGGCGCCTACCCGTCGCGCCCGCCCGCTTCCGCGCGCGTCTTGGCGAAGACCAGCGTGTCGGAGAGCTCGCCCGTGCGCGGGTGGCGACGATCATCCTTGAGCGTCGCCTCGTGCACGAAGCCGAGCCGGCGGGGCACGCCGGCGCTGCGCGCGTTCCTGACGTCGCACCGGATCTCGACGCGCCGCGCGCCGAGGACGTCGAAGGCGTAGGTCGTGATCGCCGCGACCGCCTCGGTGACGTACCCCTGCCGCGCGAACCGCGACCGCACCCAGTAGCCGATCTCGCACCGCGGGACGGACCAGTCGATGTTGTGGATGTCGCTCCTGCCCACGAGGGTTGCCGTGCCCTTGAGGAAGAGGCCGAACGGGATCTCGCGGATCACGTCGCCCGCGCGGGCGACTTGCCTCTCGCGCGCCACCCGCTCGCACTCCTCGAGGGTCGGGAGATCCTTCGCCCAGTCCATCCACCGATGGAGCTCGGGCCAGGACTCGTGGATGGCGGCGTGCGCCTCCTTCGCGTCCTCCGGCATCGGGAAGCGGATGGTGAGGCGCTCCGTCTCGAGCCTCAGGAAGTCCGGGTGCCCAGCCAACAGGCGCTCCTCTCCGGGATCCTACCCCGCCGGGCGCCGCCACGGGCTGGACGAAGCGCCGCGCCCGGCCCCCCGCACCCCCAAGAGCCTCCCAAAAGAGCGGGGGGCCCGCCTCAGCGGACCCCCCCGCAAAGATCCGAAGTCGCGGTCTAGGTGGGCTGCTCGTTGCTGTCGCAGTCCTTCTTCTTCTTCTTCGACTTGTCGCAGTCCTTCGTCGAACTCTCGCCGTCGGAGTCCTTGTCGCAGCTCTTCTTCTTCTCGCAGCTGGACTGGTTGTCGTAGTTGGACTCGTTGTCGCAGCTCTTCTCGTAGTCGCAGTCCTTTTCGCTGTCGCAGTCCTTGGACTCCTCGCAGTCGTCGTCGCAGTCGTAGTTGATCTTGACGTCGACCGTGCCGCTCTCCTCAAGCACCCACTCGCAGTCTTGCTTGACGTAGAGCCCGACCGCCAGCTGCTCCGTGGACTCGTCGAAGATCCCGGCGCAAACGAGCTTCTTGAGGCTGAACTCGTACACGAGGTCGGTGTAGCCGTCGCAGTTCGCGTCCTCGGCCTCGTACTTCTTCGAGTACACGACGGGCTGGAACTCGTCGTTCTCGTCCACGTAGCCGATCGCGAACTTCACCTGCTTGAGCTCCTTCTTCAGCTCCTTCAGGTCCTCGCAGCTCGCCTCGTCGAGTTCGGCCTGCGACTCCTCGTTGCCGAGGAACATGAGCTCCACGTCGCCCCGCAGCTTCCCGTCCTTGCCGCACCTCAGGTCGGCCACAATCAGGGCGTCGCTACACCCGGTGACCACCGTCGCGAACAACAGACACCCGAGAACCAGCATGCTCCTCATACGCACCTCCCTAGGTAAGAGACCCTAACGCGCGGTTAAGCTACCCCCCCGGGGGCGGTCGAATGTCGAGAATTCTGGATAAAACAGGCGCCAACCGGCCTGGATGGCCGGCCAAGGCGATGCAAATGACGGTGCCGGTCGAGCCGTAACCGGCGCCTCCTCAAGGGGATACGGTGACCGAAGATCCCCTCGCGGCGTGCCCGCCCGACACGGCGGCGAGCTTGAAAAAAAGCGTTGCAAGGGCTGTTGCGAGCGGGCCTTCCCGAGCTTCGGAGGCGGCCGCGGGGTTCCTTACGTAGTGATTGCACACGCTCGCGGTGGAGCGTGCCCCCGTGGGCAACGCGTGGACTCGTTCAGGGTCGCCCCGGCGACAACGTCTGCCCCCGGACCCCCTGGACTTCCCACAGAGCGGCAGGCGCGCGACCCTCGGCAGGAGCGGTCCTGCCGTGCCCGCGTCACGTTCCGACAGCGCCCGCGACCTTGCGGCGCAGTTGGAGATCCTCGAGACCGTTGAACGTCAGGAGCAGCGCCGAATCGCCCGCGAAGCGCTCGAACAGGTTCTCGAGAACCTCCTCCTCGCCGGGCCACGGATAGGCGAAGACCAGGTCGAACTCGTCCGGGTCGACGCCGAGCAGTTCATGGCCGCAGGCTCCGGCGGCCGACAGCCAGCCGAACTCCTGCGGGACATCGGTCAGGTCCTCGCCGCCGGGCGGGACGAACGTGCCGCACACGAACTCCACGTCGAGCCCGAGGTCCGCCGCGAACACGGTCGCTGCGTCGACAAGATCGGCGTCGATCTCGATCCCGCACGCGTTGAAGCCCTGGCACGCGGCCATGAGCGCGACCACGCCGAGTCCGCTGCCCCACTCGCAGCAGGCGGTGCCGGTGGCGAGATTCGCGTCCGCGATCCCCTGGATGGCGAGGCCGACCCGTTGGAACTCGCTGCAGACGAACCCGGGAGGGGTCCGCCGCTCGAGGATGGACGCAACGCGCCGTTCGGCCTCGGTGATCAGGGACAGGACGCGCCGCGGCAGCGCCGCTTCACGGGGCTGCGGGATCGGCACGTCCACGATAGGAATGCGAAGAGCGTAGCACCAAACCTGCCCCGCATGCGAGAAGGCGCGCACGGCCGGCGCCGCCGACTGGCCACACGACGACACGGGTGCGCGGAAGGGCGAGATCATGAGGCTCCGGGCCGACGTCTGCCTCGAGACAGGGACGCTCGCGCTCTACAGGCCGAAGGTCTCGAACTTCTCGCGGGTGCCGCTGCACCCGGCGCTGAAGGCCGAGCTGGCGCGGATGAAGGAGGCCCGCGGCGCCGCCGCCACGGACGACGCTCCCGTCTTCCTCTCCCCCTACGGCCGGGCATACCGCGACTTCAAGTGCGCGCGGGCGGTCGCCGTCGGGAAGGCAGGGCTCGCCGGGGGGTTGACCGAGCGCGGGTTCCACGTTCCTCGCTCATGCCCGAGCGCGATGATCCCATGGCCGACGCGCCCGAGGGTCACTATCCCGCGGAGCCGGGCTCCCGAGGCGCAGCAACTCGCGCATCACGTTGCGCATCACGCGCCAGTGCGGGGCGCGGGAGCCTAGGCGGGGCGCGGGCGGCGGATCGCCGCAACCCGCGCCCCCGCAAAGACTTGCGTGGTGCCGGGAACAGGATTCGAACCTACACTCGGTTTAACCCGAACCACGCCCTCAACGAGGCGCCTCCCCCTGATTCCGCGCGGAGTCCCGGGGGCGTGTTCGTCTGCGGCGTCTCTGGCGTCTACTGCTTCTACCGCTTGCGCATCGCCAGCGCATCTGCGGAATTTTGCGCACCTTGGAGCCGAGCCGCTGGGACGGAACCCGGGCTTGAGTCGGCGGTCCGGCCGGCCGAAATACCAGAAACTGGTATTCTTGGCGGTAGGAGGGCCACCCATGGCCAAGAACACGTCCTTCATCCTCGGCGATCACTTCGACGCCTTCGTAGCGGCCCAAGTCGAGGCCGGGCGCTACAAGAACGCCACCGACGTGATCCGGTCGGGCCTTCGGCTGCTCGAGGAGCGGGAGACCCGGCTCAAGGCGCTGCGCCACGCGCTCGCCGAGGGCGAGGAGAGCGGCGTTGCCGGCCCGCTCGACATCGAGAAGATCAAGAGGCGAGCGCGCGAGGACGCGGACTTGGCGTCCTCCTGATGCGTCGGCTGGTCGTCAGCGAACGCGCCGAGGCAGACCTCCGCGAGATCTGGCTCTACAGCTTCAAGACCTGGGGCGAGGCGCAAGCCGACCGCTACCTCGGCGAGCTCGACGCCGGCCTGCGGGAGTGCGGGGCCGAGCCCGAGCGCGGCAAGTGCCGCGACGGCGTCCGGCCCGGCTACTGGTCGCGCCTCATTCGCAGGCACGTCGCCTTCTACACCTTCACCGAGAACGAGGTGCTGGTCCAACGCGTGTTGCACGGCAGCATGGACCCGGACCTGCATCTTGACGACGACCAATGATCGGCGTTCCCGAGAACGCCCTCCTCCCGTCCCTCCCGAACCCGACGCGCCGTCCGGACTCATCTCCGAAGCCACTCCTCGAAGCTGCCCCGAGCGGCTCCTTGCATCGACGCGGATCGTGCGCGATCCTCCGGCATGCGCCTGTTCCTTGAGCTGCTCGCCCTCGTCCGCACGCTCGCCGCGGACCGCGCGCGCCTCGCCCTCGAGAACATCGTCCTCCGCCAGCAGCTCAACATCCTGAGGCGCAGCGTGAAGCGGGCGCGCCTGGACGACGGCGACCGGCTCTTCTGGGTCCTGATCCACCGCCTCTTCAAGGAATGGAAAGAGCACCTCGTCCTCGTGAAGCCCGAGACGGTCGTCCGCTGGCACCGCCAGGGCTTCCGCTACTACTGGCGCTGGAAGTCCCGGGCGAAGGGCGGACGGCCCACGGCCGGGCCCGAGGTCATCGCGCTCATCCGCCGCATGTCGGCGGAGAACGTCCTCTGGGGCGCGCCGCGCATCCGCTCCGAACTCGCGCTCCTCGGCCACGACGTCGCGGAGTCCACCGTCGCGAAGTACATGGCGAAGCCGAGGGACCGGAAGCCCTCGCAGACCTGGCGCACGTTCCTCAGGAACCACATGGCCGTCGCCGCGGCCTGCGACTTCTTCACCGTGCCCACGCTCACCTTCAAGCTGCTCTACGCCTTCGTCGTCCTGAGCCACGACCGCCGGCGCATCCTGCACGTCAACGTCACCGCGCATCCCACGTCGGAGTGGACCGCGCAGCAGATCACCGAGGCGTTCCCGGGCGACGCCGCCATGCCGCGCTACCTCCACCGGGACCGCGACTCCGTCTACGCCGACGCCTTCCGCCGGCGCGTCGCGGCCGTGGGCCTGCGCGAGGTCGTCAGCGCGAGGCGGGCGCCGTGGCAGAATCCGTTCGCGGAGCGCGCCATCGGCAGCATCCGGCGCGAGTGCACGGACCATGTGATCGCGCTCGGCGAGGGGCACCTCCGCCGCGTGCTCCGCGAATGCATCGTGTACTACAACAGCTCCCGTTGCCACATGTCCCTTAAGGGGAACGCGCCCGAGCCGCGCGAGGTCGAGGACGGCCGCGGTCCCGTGCTCGCCGTCGCCCACCTCGGCGGGCTTCATCACCGCTACACGCGCGCGGCCTGACGGCCGGACGGCTGAAGAGAAGCCACGAGCGGCTCCCGCCCGTGGCGCTGTCGTCGCCGCCGCAGGCGCCGGCGCCGTTCTCCGACCCGATCCGGGCCTTGCCCATGCGGGCGCGAAGCGATAGCGTAG
>DASUGR010000182.1:0-20883 GCA_036273915.1 Planctomycetota bacterium
GCCGACTGCGAACATCTGCCGCTCCGTGGCCGCCGCGGGCCGTGCGGGGCCCGCGCGGATCCGCCGCCCATCTACCGCGGGGATAGGCGCCGGAGCTGCGAACATCTACCGCCGCCCGGGACGATTCGCCACGCGCTCACGCCCTCGCCGAAGCGCGACGCCATGTCTGGACCACCCCCTGCGGGGATTCGATCCCTTTTCCATGGAACGATACTCATACGGGACGGGTCCGACAGGATCGGCAACCCTACCGCGGCAGCGGGCTCGCGTGCCGCGTGGCCTCGTCGGGCGGCGGGAGGCCGTGGAAATCGACGCACTCCAGGCCGACGCGGGCGCACACGTTGACGGCCGTGATAACGCGCTCCCACGCGACGTCGCGTCCGACGTGGACGGCTACGACGGTCTTGCCGATGATGTTCGCCGGCACATACTCGGCCTTCATCCGGCTCCCGAGCTCTTCCGCGTCGAGTCCGCCGACGGACCCGAGCCCGAACGACGCGCGGTCCACGTAGACGTGGAACGTCGGCTCGTCGGTGGAGATCAGGCCCGATCCGGTCACGGGGAGAAACGCCTGGATCTTCCCGCTCAGGCCCCCGACGCACGGGCCCTGCAGTGGCTCCTCGGGCTCCTTCGTCGCCGCGAACTGCACCTTGTAGAACCGCTCCTCGGCCAGGACCTGGAGGATCCAGCCGATCTGGCATGCGGGCGCCGTTCGGTCGGCGCGGATCAGCACATAGAGCTTCGACCATGATGCGCCGTCCTCCGTTTTCTCGAAACCGGCCTTTCCCTGCTGGCGCATCTTGAGGTCATACCGGTCCTTCGCCGCGCGCAGCGCCTCCGTGAGCCCGTCGAGCGTCAGCGCGCCGCCGCTTGCCCCGTAACTTGACCTCCGCACGCGCATGATCCCGCCTCGACCCAGCTGGATCAGCAGTCGGTCGTCTTCTTCCTGGCCGATGTCCCGCTCGGCCATGTCCGCCACCGGGAGGTCCAGCGCGATCAGACCTGGTTCGCACGAGCAGCGGTACTCCACGGGCCAGGCGAGACTCATCGGCGGATCGGACGGCGGCGGCAGCGGAACGACGTCGGGCACGCCGTCTTCCGGCCAGCCGAACTGCAGCTCGATCTCCACGCCTGCGTCCCGCAGCGCCCGGAGGCCCCGCGCGACGAGGCCGAAGGACGACCGCTCCGGCGGCCAGGAGTAGGGGTACGGCATACCGAGCGGCTGCAAGCCGGACTTGACCTTGATCCTCGCGGCGTCCTCGGCCACGTGGCCCGCGAGATCGGAATCCTCGAGGTCCTCGAGGCCGATCAGGACGAGGCCGGCGTTGTGGCCGCCCGCGAGGTGCCGCGCGTCCTGCTTCCAATAGTCCGACTCGAAGCAGCTCTCGACGGTCCCGTCGGGGAGGTCGAACCGGATCCGCCGCACGCCGGCCGCCTGCAACGCGGCAAGGACCCACTCGACGTGGCACCACGAGGCGTCGTCCTCGACGCGCAGGACCACGACCTTCTGCTTCGCGCACGCGAGACCGAGGGATGCGAGCCCCACCCGCTCCCCTCGGAACAGGACGACTCCCCCGACGCGGATGTCGACGGCGGGAACCTCGGCGAGCCCGCGCTCGCCCACCGGCCCCGCGCGACCGGCGTTCCGGCCGCCCGGCGTGAGATCGTCGCTCGCGTCCGTCCATCCCACTTGCGGCGGCGCGGCGCGGCCGCGCGCGACGCGGTCGCCCGCGAGAAGCAGAAGGAGCGCCGCGACGAGCCCGGCGCAGGCAAGGGCGGCCCGCCGCACAAACAGATCCTACCGCGGCCCGCCCGGGGGTATTCGCCGGCCGCCGCGCGGGCGCTCAGCTCGCCGCGCCGTCGCGCTCGCCGAGCTTCTCCGCGAGCCAGCGGATGCGGTCGCGGAACGAGAGGTCGTCGCCGCGCGGGGCGCCCGCCGCGTCGAGAGCTACGTGCACCTTCTCGAGCGTCGCGCGGAGCTTCCGCTTCCCGCGGTCCGCGGCGTCGTCGCGCTCCTTCTCGAGCCGGTTCAGCTTCACGCCCAAATCGCAGGCGAGAAGCATCTGCTCCTCGGCGTTCTTCTTCGCCTGCGCCGCCTCGCGCCGCGCGCGCTCGAGCTCCCGCTCGATCGAGGCCGCGCGCTCGCGCTCCGCGTCGAGCTCCTTTCTCGCCCCCTCGGCGCGCTTCAGCCGCGTGCGCAGCTCCGCCGCCTCGACCTTCAGCTCCGCGCAGTTCTGCTCGTTCTCCGCGAGCACGTCGCGCTCCCGCTGGACCGTCGCGAGCCGCTCCGCCGTCCGGACGAACTCGGCCTCCGCGGACTCCGCCTGGGCCCGCGCGTCGCCGAGGCGCCGATCGAGCTCTCCGACGCGCTCGAGCGCCGCGGCCGCCGCCGCCTCCGCGAACGCCACGCGCCCCGCCTGATCCCGCAGCGCGTCCGCCTCGCGCCGCGCCGCGGCCGCCTGCTCGCGCGCCTGCTCCAGCTCCTCGCGCGTGCGCCGCTCCTCCGCCGCGAGCGACCGCGCCTCCGCGAGCTGCGCCGAGAGCGACTGCCACTCCGTCCGCGCGCGCTCGAGGCTCTCGAGCAGGCTCGCCATGTCCTTGAGGCACGCGGCCTCCCACTGGACGAGGTCGCTCGGGGAGTCGGCGAGATCGCGACGGACGTGCTCGAACGCCGGCATTGACCCGTCAGCGTAGCGGATTCTCGTTCCCTCGTCTCGCACGTCCCGTACCCGTCTCGCCGCGCCGCGCGCGGCGGACCCTCTTCCTACTACTGCGCGGCAAGGGGCGCAAGCCCCGAGGGACCGGGAAGGCCGCTCGCCGGGTGCGCGGCGTCCATCGAAACGGTCACGAAGGAGGGGGGCGCGGGGGGAGGATCGGGAGCCTGCCCCCGGACCCCCTCTGCGTCCGCGGTCGCGGCAGCACCGCTACGGCGAGATCGGCTGCCCTTCGCGGCCGCGCCGCCACGGGCAGCCCTACTTCTTGCGGAACAGCGCGCGCCAGCCCGTGGGCGGCTGGAAGCGGACCTTTCGTCCCGAGCTCAGGCGGATGTCGTCGACGAGGTAGAAGCACTCCGGGTCGGCGCGGACCACGTGCTCGATGACCGGCCGCATCCTGCGACGCGGCGCCTGGACGAAGAGCATGCTGATCGGGCCCTCCTTGCCGGTTCCGTGGAACAGCGTGACCACGTAGCCTTTCTCGCGCAGTTCCGCCGCGATCCGGTCCCCGAGGCGCGTGAACGCCCGGAACACCTGGTCGCCCGCCCCGAACCAGGCCTCGACCGTGATCCCGAGGTAGGTGCCGAGCGCGAAGCCGGTGGCGTAGCAGACCGCGTAGATCGGCTTGTCGAGGTTGTGGACGACCCGGGACACGACCACCACCCAGATCAGCAGCTCGAAGAAGCCGAGGACGCAGGCCACGCCGCGCCGGCCGTGGACGACGAAGACCGTCCGGAGCGTGCCCAGGGTCACGTCGACCACGCGTCCGACGACGATGGCCGCGCAGGTGAGGAGCACCGGCAGCGTCACTCCCACTCGATCGTCGCGGGCGGCTTGCTCGAGATGTCGTACGCCACGCGGTTGATGCCGCGCACCTCGTTGATGATCCGGTTCGAGATGCGCTTCAGGAGGTCGTAGGGCAGCTCGGCGACGTCCGCCGTCATGGCGTCGAGCGACGTCACGGCGCGCACGGCGACGACGTGCTCGTAGGTGCGCTCGTCCCCCATCACGCCGACGCTCTGGACCGGCAGGAGCACCGCGAACGCCTGCCAGAGCGACGGGTAGAGCCCCGACGCCCGGATCTCCTGCTGGATGCGGTCGTCCGCCTCCCGCAGGAGCCGCAGCCGCTCCGGCGTGATCTCGCCGAGCACCCGCACCGCGAGGCCCGGACCCGGGAACGGATGGCGCGAGACGATGCGCTCGGGGAGCCCGAGCGCTCGCCCGATCGTCCGGACCTCGTCCTTGAAGAGCTCGCGCAGGGGCTCGAGCAGGTCGAAGCCGAGCTCGGCCGGCAGCCCGCCGACGTTGTGGTGGGTCTTGATCGTCGCCGTCGGGCCGCCGTGCGCCGCGACCGATTCGATCACGTCCGGGTAGAGCGTGCCCTGCGCGAGGAACTGCGCGTCCTGGAAGCGCTTCGCCTCGGCCTTGAACACCTCGACGAAGGCGTGGCCGATGATCGTGCGCTTCCGCTCCGGGTCCACGACGCCGCGGAGCCGGTCGAGGAAGAGCGCGCTCGCGTCCACGAAGTCGAGCGGGATCGAGAAGTGGTCGGCGAACGTCTTCTTCACGTCCTCGGCCTCGTTCTTCCGCAGGAGGCCGTTGTCCACGAAGATCGGGTGGACGTGCTGGGCGATCGCGCGCTCGCAGAGCTTGGCGACGACCATCGAGTCGACGCCGCCCGAGAGCCCCAGCACGACGCCCTTCCCCCCCACCTTCTCCCGGATGCGACCGACGGTCTCCTCGATGAAGGAGCCCATCTGCCAGTCGCCCGACACCTTGCAGATGCGGACGAGGAAGTTGCCGAGGACCTCGCGCCCCTTCTCCGTGTGCGTCACCTCGGGGTGGAACTGGATGCCCCACAGGCGCCGCTCGAGGTGGCGGACGGCCGCGAACGGCGTGTTCGTCGTCCGCGCGAGCGTCTCGAAGCCCGGGCCCGGGTCCTCGACGCTGTCGCCGTGGCTCATCCAGACCTGTGTGCGCGGCGGGACGCCGTGGAAGAGATCGCCCGGCACCGCGACGTCGAGCCGCGCGTGGCCGAACTCCCGCCGCTCCGCCGCGACCACCTTGCCGCCGAGCTCGTGGCACATGAGCTGCATGCCGTAGCAGATCCCGAGCACGGGTATGCCGAGGTCGAAGACCCTGGGATCGCAGCGCGGGGCGTTCCTCGCGTAGACGCTCGCCGGGCCGCCGGTGAGGATGAGCCCCTTGGCGCCGGCGAGGCGCTCGGGGTCGATCGTCGCGGGGACGATCTCGCAGTAGCAGTGGTGTTCGCGGACGCGCCGCGCGATCAGCTGCGCGTACTGCGCCCCGAAGTCGAGGATGTAGACCGTCTCGTGGCTCACCGCTCGGTCCGGTAGTTCGGGGCTTCCTTCGTGATCTCGATGTCGTGCGGGTGGTTCTCGACGACCCCCGCGTGGCTCACGCGTAGGAAGCGCGCCTTCGTCCGGAGGTCCGGCACCGTGCAGGTGCCGCAGTAGCCCATCCCCTGCCGGAGCCCGCCGACGAGCTGGTGGACGAGGTCCTTCAGGTGGCCCTTGTAGGGCACGCGGCCCTCGACGCCCTCCGGCACGAACTTCTCGGTCGCGCGGATCTCGTCCTGGCCGTAGCGGTCCTTGCTGCCCTGCGCCATCGCGCCGAGGCTGCCCATCCCGCGGTAGCTCTTGAAGGTCCGGCCGCGGAACAGGACGGTCTCGCCGGGGCTCTCCTCGGTGCCGGCGAAGAGCGAGCCGACCATCACGCAGTGGGCGCCGGCGCCGATCGCCTTCACGATGTCGCCGCTGTAGCGGATGCCGCCGTCGGCGACCACCGGGATGTCGCGGTCGCGGAGCGCGCCGACCGCGCCGGCGATCGCGGAGAGCTGCGGGACGCCGACGCCGGCGATGACCCGCGTCGTGCAGATCGAGCCGGGCCCGATCCCGACCTTCACGCCGTCCGCCCCCGCGTCGGCCAGGTACTTCGCGCCCTCGGCGGTCGCGACGTTGCCCGCGATGACGTCGACGTCGAACGTGGCCTTCAGGTGCTCGACCATCTTCCCGACGTTCCTGCTGTGGCCGTGCGCCGTGTCGACGACCAGGATGTCCGCGCCCTGCTCGACGAGCGCCGCCGCGCGTTCGCGCGCGTCGCCGGTCGCCCCGACCGCAGCGCCCGCGCGCAGCCGCCCCTTCGGGTCGAGGTTCGACGCGGGGAACTCCATGAGCTTGTTGATGTCCTTGATCGTGATCAGGCCCTGGAGGTTGTACTGCTTGTCGACGAGGAGCAGCTTCTCCACCTTCGACTTGTGGAGGACGTCCTTCGCGTCCTCGAGCGTGGTGTCGATCGGGCCCGTGATGAGGTTGTCGCGCGTCATCACGTCGGCGATCCGCGCGTTCTCGTCGCGACGGAAGCGGAGGTCGCGGCTCGTGAGGATGCCTACCACCCGTCGCCCCTCAACGATCGGGATCCCCGAGATCTTGTTCTCCTCCATCAGCCGCCGGGCCGCGCCGACCCTCTCGTTCGGGGGCAGCGTGATCGGGTCGTAGATGATCCCGTTGACCGAGCGCTTGACGAGGTAGACCTCCTTCACCTGCCGCTCGATCGACAGGTTCTTGTGGATGATCCCGAGCCCGCCCTGCTGGGCGAGGGCGATCGCGAGCGCCGACTCCGTGACCGTGTCCATCGCGGCGCTGACGATCGGGATCTTCAGGCCGACCCGGCGGGTCGCCTGGCTGGTCACGTCCACGTCCGAGCCGACGACCTCGCTGTACGTCGGCACGAGAAGGACGTCGTCGAAGGTGATGGCCTCGCCAACGATCCGGTCCTGCATGAGCACCTCGTCTCCCGGGTTCGGGAGGGCGCCTACACAGGGCCACGAAACAAAAAGGGGCGCTCTCCCGCGCCCGATCTTGAATCCCAAGGAGTATACCGCCCCCGGGCCCCCCGTCTACTCCTCGGGCCGAAGGCTCCGGGCCGCAGGTCGGACGGCCGCGCTAGTCCGGCATGCGGCCGGCCTGGCCGGGGCGGGCGTAGTAGAGCCCGAAGGGCGTCTCCATGAAGCGGTCGTAGGGCACCTGCTCCAGCATCACGAGCCCCTTCTGCGGAAGCTCGCCTAGGAGCAGCAGGTGGAGGACGCCGCACACCCCCGCGGCCGTCGAGACCTCGATCCCGGTGAAGAACTGCTTCCCGAGGTAGCGCCCGTTCACGCGCCGCCAGTAGGTCTTCTCCATATACCGCCCCTGCGACGTGCCGAGGCCGCGCACGGAGACGATCACGTAGTCGTCGAGCGTCGAGGGGATCGACCGCTGGAAGATCTTCACGAGCTCGTCCGGGCGGTCGCGGAAGCCCAGGTCGTCGATCAGGAACCGGATCAGGTCCAGGTGGCCCGGGTACCGGATCGTCTTGTAGTCGAGCTGGCGGATCCTGCCCTCGCAGCTGTGGCAGAGGGTGCCGACGCCCCCGGAGGTGGTGAACGCCTCGTAGGTGACGCCGCCGATGATCACCTCCTCGCGCTGCTCGAGGGGCGGCACGAGGGTCAGCTTGCCTTCGCGGAGCGCCTCGCACGGGTGGAGGTACTCGTTGACGAGCCCCTCGGTGGACCAGGTGAGGTTGTACTTGAGACGGTTGTTCGGCTGCTCCGGCAGCGCGCCGACGCGCAGCGTGAGCGTGTCGACCTCGTCGAACTGCTCGATGATGTGCGTCCCCGCGAGGGTGACGAATCCGGGCGCGACGCCGCACTGCGGGACGAAGGCCGTCCGCGCGCCCTCCGCGACCTCCTTCACGAACTGGGTGACCTCGACGTCCTCGGTGAGGTCCAGGTAGGCGACGCCGGCCGCGCGTGCGGCCTCGGCGATCCGCGGGTTCGCCGTGAAGGGCGCGGCGGAGACGACGGCGGCGCACCCGGCCATCGCGCGCTCGAGCGCGGGGCGCTCCTCGACGCTCTCGGGGAAGGCCTCGGTGCGCTCGGCCTCGCGCGCGACGCGGGCAGCGGCGACGGCGTTCGCGTCGGCGACGCGGATGCGGTAGCTCCCCTCGGCGGAGAGCATGTGGACGATGGTCCGGCCGACGCGGCCCGCGCCGACCACGAGCACGCTCTTCATGCCGCGATCTTCGCCTGCGCGGGAAGAAACGGGGGGGCTGGGGGGCGCGCCTTCGTCGAGGCTTCGGCGGGCAGGCCGGGGGGGCCGCCGCCTACTCCGGGCGCAGGTCCAGCGGCTCCGCCCAGCCTCCGGAGAGGTCGAACTCGCGGAGCCCGGGGAGCGCCGTCGGGAAGGCGACCAGCGGATCCCCGTCCCTCCGCGCCGTGACGTATCGACCGCGACCGCTCCTGCGACCCCGACGGCCTGACGGGAGCGCGTGCCGCGGGAGCGGCCGGTCACCGGCGGGAAACATCGAGGGGGCTCCGGGGGAACGACCGCCCCCGAAGCCCCCCCAATTCACGGCGTCTAGCCCTGCGGCTCGGGGCGCAGGTCGATGGGCTCCGCCCAGCCGCCGGTGAGATCGACCTCGTATTCCTGGCCGAAGAGCTTCACCCTGCCCGTGCCGGCGTGCGCGCGCGCGACGTAGATGACGCTCCGGTCCGGCAGCGTGCGCACCTCCTCGAAGTACGACTTCTTCTTGCCCGACTCGCCCGCACCCGCGAGGAGGTACTCCGGCAACTTCGCGCCCTCGGCCGGCCGCACCTTGAACGCAACCGTCTCCAAAGGCGCCGCCGTGACCGTCATCTGGTGCACGCAGTCGGGGATCAGCCAGCCGTACTGGATCTCGTGGCCGGCGCTCTCAAGGCGCACGTGCGTCCACGCGGGGAACTCGAACGTGACGTAGCCCTCCGAATCGGTCACCTCGACCTGCGGCGGCCCGGCGCGGCCGCCCTCGAGCCGGTCGCCCGCGGCGTGGATCTCGACCGTGAGGCCCTTCATCGCCTTGCCCTTCAAATCGACGACCTTGATGCGCGCGTGGCGGGAGCGGTTCGGGACGGGCCCGAGGCCGGGTCGCTCGTCGCCGGTCAGCGCGTTCAGGAACGCGACGAGATCCGCGCGCTCGTCCTCGGTGAGCGAGAGCTCGCGCACGTGCTGGTCGAGCCGCGTGTTGGCCGTGCCGCCCTTGTCGTAGTAGTCGACCACGTCCTCGAGCGTCGCGAACGCGCCGTTGTGCATGTAGGGGGCGCGGCGCGCCACGTCGCGGAGCGAGGGCGTCTTGAACTTGCCGAGATCGTCGGAGACGAAGGTCATCTCGCCCGCGCCGCCGTCGCCGTTGAGGCCGCCGCCGAACTCCATCCGCATGTCGCGGAACGCGACGCCGGTGTTGTGGAAGGCGTTGTCCGTGAACCGCGCCTCCTCGCCGATCGTGTGGCACGAGGCGCAGTCGGCCTTGCCGGTGAAGAGCGCGAGGCCGCGGCGCGCGGCGGGCCCGAGCGCGCCCGGGTTGCCGGCGACGAAGCGGTCGTAGGCGTTCTCCGTCGACTTGATCGAGAGCATGTACGCGTGCATCGCGTCGATGATGCGCTCCGTCGTGGCCGTCGAGGAACCGAAGACCGCGGAGAACGCGGGGCCGTAGCGGTCGTCCTCGTCGAGGCGCAGCAGCGGGGAGATCGGCGGCGTGCGCCCGGGCGTGACGGGTCCGTAGTAAGGCGGCGTGAGCCGGCTGATCGTCCGCTGGAACTCGGGCTGGTTCGGCCCGCGTCCCGCCGCCTGCGCCCGCTCGAACTGCCGGGTGCGGGTGCCGATGGCGACCTGGAGCGCTTCGGCCGGAGGCGCGATGCGCGCGGTCAGGAGCTCGCGGACGGAGCCGAACTCGCCGTCCCAGTGGAGCGGCTGGTCGGCGACGAGGTCGAGGATCGGCTGGCTGTGGCGCCGGGAGGTGCCGGTCTCGTCCGTCGAGAGCCTCCGCGGGTCGCTGAAACCGCGCTCGGGGTCGTGGCAGGAGGCGCAGGAGAACTTCCCCCCGCGGCTGACGGTCGGGTCCATGAAGAGCCGCCGCCCCAGCTCGACCTTGGGGTCGTAGTGCCGGTCCCCCGCGATGGCGAGGGGGGAGATCACGAGGATCGCCGCGATGCCGCACCGTAGGCTTCGCATTTCGTCTGCACCTCCTCGGGAGCCCTGCGCTCCCCAAGATGGAAACGCACGCGCAACGCGATTGTTGCACGCCCCGTGCCCGGAAAAATGAGGGGGCTCCGGGGGCCGATGGGCGCATAGGATGGCCGGACGCGGGCTACGGCCCGGTGACACGATGTTGCACGTCGTCCTCGTCGAGCCCGAGATCCCCTGGAACACGGGGAACGCCGGCCGCACCTGCCTCGCGGCGGGCGCGAAGCTCCACCTGGTGCGGCCGCTGGGGTTTCACCTGGGCGAGCGGTGGCTGCGGCGGGCGGGCCTCGACTACTGGGAGCACGTCGATCCGGTGGTGCACGACTCCTTCGCGGCGTTCGAGGCGGAGCTGCCGCGGCTGGGCGTCCCCTTCTTCATGAGCGTGGAGGGTCCCCAAAACCTCTTCGACCTGGAGATCCCCGACGAGGCGGTGTTCGTGTTCGGGAGCGAGGGGAAGGGGCTCGCCCCCGAGGTGCGGGAGCGCTACGGCGACCGTTTGACGCGGCTCCCGATCGTGGAGCCGCGTGCGCGGTCGCTGAACCTCAGCACAGCGGTCGGCGTCACGATCTACGAGGCGCTGCGGAGGAGGCGGTAGCGGTGCGCCTGCTCCGCCGCTGGTGGGTGCGCTGGATCGTGCTGCCGCTGGTCGCGCTCGTCGGCGCGCACCAGGTGTGGACGCTGACGCTCAAGTGGGAGTTCGAGCGCCGGATCACGAAGCTCCGCGCCGCGGGCGAGCCGGTCGACCTCGGCGACCTCCGACGGCCGCGGATCCCGGACGAGGACAACGCCGCCGCGCTCTGGGAGGAGGCGCACGAGTGGTACGAGGAGCACCTGCACACTCCCGCGGTGCTCGTGCAGAACACGCCCGAGGATATCTGGGACGAGGGCGACCGGGAAGCCGTGGCCGAGTATCTGGGTGGCGGCGACCCGTACGTCGATCTCCTCGCCCGGGCGGCCGCGAAGCCGGACATGTGGCAGGACCTGGAGTGGGAGAAGGGTGCGGGCATGGAGGTGACGGCCATCCCGCAGATGCAGGATGCGATGGGCTATCTGGAGCACCGCGCACGCTGCGCGGAGCGCGGCCCCGACGCCGTTCGCTTCGTGGCCATCATGCTCGACCTCGCGCCGAAGCTCGAGCGATCCTGCCTCATCCTCGTGCTCGTCCGCTGGATGGTCGATCGCACGGCCGCGGACGCGATCAAGGTGCTTTTCAGAAAGCCCGGCTTCGACGCGCGCGAGGCGCGCGCGTGCCTCGACCCGCGGTTGGCGAGGATCGACGACGGGAGCGACCTGCGCAAGGCGTTCGAAGGCGAGCGCGTCATGGCCCTGAGCGTCTCGCGCAGGTGGATCGCCGGGGAGAGCCCGCTCCGGATCATGAAGGAGCTGAGCGGCGATGATGGCGCTCGGGACGACGCCGAGAGTGCCGCCGACAGGCTCGCGGCGTCCTGTATCGTCCGTCCCTTCGCGTACCGGGACGCGCTCCGGCTGCTCGATGTCACGGAAAGGGCAATCGTCATCGCGGGCCTGCCTTCACGTGAGGCGATACCGGCCGCCGAGGCACTGCGGGACGAGGACAGGGCGGGCGTTCTGAACCTCGCCTCCCAACTCTGGGCAGGGCTGCCCGTCAAGGCGGTCCGGGAGCGCCCGAAACACGATGCCTACGTGCGCATCGCCCGCGTCGGCCTCGCGCTGCTGGCGATCAAGCAGGAGACCGGCGAGTGGCCGGAGACGCTCGACGCGGTGGTCCCGCTCGTCGGCGAGGCGTGCCTCGAGGATCCCTACACCGGCGAGCGGCTCCAGTACGAGCCCGGCGTGCGCGTCCAAGCGGCGGTGCCCATCCCGGAGTGGTCGAAGGACATGCCGGAGGAGTACGAGATCGTCTGGCGGTTCGGCGGCTGACGCCCCCCGGACCCCCCTATTTCGCGCCGACGCCGGGCGGGATCGCGAGCTTCCTGTTCGCCTTCTTCTGCGACTTGGCGTAGTACTCCTTCGCCTTCGGCATCCACGCCTTCATGTTGTCGATGCGCTCCTGCGTCGGCGGGTGCGTCGAGAGCCACTTCGGCGGCGCGTTGCCGCCCGCGAGCTTGAGCATCCGCTCCCACACCTGGATCGCGGCCTCCGGGTCGTACCCCGCCTGCGCCGCGAGATAGAGGCCCCACTTGTCCGCCTCGCTCTCCTGCTTCCGGCTGAACGGCAGCAGCACGCCGACCGTCGCGCCCGCTCCCATGAGCCCGATGATCTCGTCGTGGTACTTGTTGTTCGAGAGCGCGACCGAGCCGACCTCGAGGACCATGTTCGAGATCGCGCTCTGGCTCATCCGCTCGTTGCCGTGCTCGAGGATCGCGTGCATCACCTCGTGGCCCATGACGATCGCCATGCCGTTCGTGTCGTCGAGCACGGGGTAGATCGCCGTGTAGAACGCGATCTTGCCGCCGGGCAGGCACCACGCGTTCACGGTCTTCGGATCGTCGATGAGCCTGAACTCCCACTTGTAGTCGGGCTTGTTCGCGGCCGCCGAGATCGCGGCGCCGACCTCCTGGAGCGGGGCCAGGTACCTGGGGTCGGTGAGGAGCTTCGCCTGCGCGGGCCCGGTCATCTCCGCGTAGGCCTGCACGCCCATCTGGTTCATCTGGGATTCGGAGAAGAGGTGGGCCTGCGAACGCCCTGTGACCTTGTTCGTCTTGCACGAGAGGAGGAGGAGAGGGAGCGCGAGGGAGAGGAGGAGCCGGCTTCGCATGGGGGGACATTGTGCCGCGGGGGCAACGGGCTGCCAATCCTTGGCGGTCGGCCGGATAGAATGGCGCCATGTCGCGCCGGGCGATGCTGAAGCGGATCTGCGCCGAGTACGGCGTCCTCGCCGTCTACACGTTCGGATCCCGTGCCGGCGACGGACCGCACCTCCTGGGGGGCGATCCCGTGTCGCGGGAGGGCTCCGACCTGGACGTCGGGGTGGTGTTTCAGCGTCACGACTTCGCGCTCGGGCGGCTCGGCGCCTTGCAGGCGGATCTCGAGGACGTCTTCGAGCCGCTCCGCGTCGATCTCGTGCCGCTGCAGCGTGTGGACGCGATCTTTCAATACCACGCGATCGAGGGGCACCGGGTGTACTCGGGGGATGCGACGAGGACCGCGTTCTACGAGTTGGACGTGATGAGCAGGGCCGCGGATCTCGTACCCATCCAGAGGCAGCTCGAGATCGACGTGTTCGGAGTCGCGACGACATGACCCCTGGCTCCGTGAATCTCAAGGTCGTCGAGGACCGGCTGACGGTCGTCTCGATGTGCCTCGCGGAGCTGCAGAGCCTGCCCATCTCGGACCTGCAGGAGTTCCTGTCGGACCGACGCAATCCGGCGTCCGCGGAGTCGTTCCTCCGCCGCGAAATCCAAGCTCTGTTCGACGCCACGCGCCACATCCTCTCCATGGGCTTCGGGCGCGCCGCGCTCGAGTACAAGGAGGTGGCACGGTTGGCAGGGGAGAAGGGCATTGTCGCCGACCCGCAGCTTGCCGACCGCTTCGGCAAGATGGCGGGCTATCGCAACCGCCTGACCCACTTCTACGACCTCGTCACCCCCGAGGAGCTGTTCGAGATCCTGCGCGACCGCCTGGGCGACGTCCGGGCCATCGCCGACGCGTTGCTCAAGGGCGCCACCCACCTCGCGAAGAACCCATGAGACCCTACGGCTGCCGCGGGGAGCCGGCTCCCCCCCTGGGCCCCCTGGCCCCCCCCGTTTCCCGCTCGACGACGTTCGCGCACGAGAGCGCCGAGGCGCTCCGCGCCGTGGGCGCCGGCGAACGCCCGGGCGAGTTCTACCCGCGCTACGGCCACCCCGCGGGCCGCGCGTTCGAGAGCGCGGTCGCGGAGGCCGAGGGCTGCGACGGCGCGGTCTCGTTCGCGTCCGGCATGGCCGCGCTTCACGCGATCTTCTGCGCGCCGCTCGGCGAGGGCGCGGTCGCGGTCGCGCGCGACGTGTACGGCGGGACGAGCGCGCTCCTCGAGAAGGACCTGCCGCGGTTCGGGATCCGCGTGGTGCACTTCGATCCGTTCGGCGACGTCGACTTGCCGCGGGGCGTGCGCCTCGTGCACATCGAGACGCCCACGAACCCGCTGTGCCGGGTCGTGGACGTCGCGCGCGTGGCGAAGGCGGCGCACGAGAGGGGTGCACTGCTGTCGGTGGACGCGACGTTCGCGCCGCCGCCGTTGCAGCGCGTGTGCGCGTTGGGCGCGGACCTCGTGATGCACAGCGCGACGAAGTATCTGGGCGGCCATTCGGACGCGATCGGGGGGGTCGTAGGGGGCCGACATGAGCAGATGCAGGCGATCGAGGGGTTCCGGCGGCGGACGGGCGGGATCCTCGGGCCGGACACGGCGTGGCTCGTCGCGCGGTCGATGAAGACGCTGCCGCTGCGCGCGCGCCAGCAGGCGGAGGCGGCGGGCAGGCTCGCGCGTTTCCTCGTCGGGCGGAAGGGCGTCGCCGCGGTGCACTACCCGGGGCTCGAGGGGCATCCGGACCACGCGGTGGCGAAGCGGCAGATGGAGCTGCCGGGCGCGGTGGTTGCGTTCGAGGCGGCGGGCGGCCTCGCGGGGGCGGTGAAGGTGTACGACCGGCTCAAGGTGATCGGCCGTGCGGTGTCGCTGGGCGGCGTGGAGACGATCGCGTCGCTGCCGGTGCACACGTCGCACGTGATGGTCTCGCCCGCCGACCGCGCGCGGATGGGCCTCGCGGACGGCCTGATCCGCGTGTCGGTGGGCCTCGAGCCCTACGAGACGCTCGCCGGCGACCTCGAGCAGGCGCTCGGGGGCTGAGCCGCGCAACTCAGCGAGCCCGGCGGCGGGCGACCCGGCCGTACACGGGCTGGCGGTGTCCGACCAGCAGCACCGTGACGACCTGGTTCCTTGGCTCCAGGTCGAACACGATCCGATAGTCCCCGACGCGGAGCTTCCAGGCGCCCGCGAGGTCCTTCCTGAGGCGTTCGCCATACTCCTCGGGGCGTGTCATCAGGCGCGTCTCGATGGCCCTGCGGATGCGGCCGCGAACGTTCGCCGGGATCGCCGCGAGGTCCTTGGGCACGTCCGGGTGGTAGACGACGCGCCACGCCATGTCCGCTACCGAGGCGCCTTGGCCCTCCGGCCCCAAACCTCCGCGTGGGACAGCGCAGGCTTGCCACGGAGCGTGCGGCGGCGCGAGGACGCTGCCGAGGCGAGCGCGCGGTCTTCGAGCAACTCGAGCATGTCGAGCACCATCGAACGGACCTGCTCCGACAGCGAACAGCCGCGCGTCTCGGCGAGCGCCTCGATCTCTTTGTACGAGGCCGAGTCCAGCACGACGTTGATGCGAGGCTTGGTGGTGGCCATGCGCCTAGTGTACCACCCGTGTTACACTAGGCAAGTGGGCACTTCGGGAGTTCAGAGCGGGCGCGAAAGGGAGATCCAGTGAAGACCATTGCGGTGCGTGACCTGCAGAAGAAGATCCGGGAGTGCGTCGATCTCGCACAGAAGGAGGAAGTCATCATCACGCGGCACGGACGACCTGCCGCCATCGTGATCGGGTGGAAGGCCGGGACTGGGAGGACATGCTCCTCCAGCGCAGCGAGTCCTTCTGGAAGCTGACCGAGGCGCGCCGGAAGGAGAGCACGATCACGCTCGGTGAGATGCGGAAGCGCGCCGGAGCAGCGCGTACACGCCGCCAGTCCAAGCGCTGAGCGCGCCCGGCTGGCTCCCGCCCCTCACTTGACGCCGAAGACGCGGTCGTAGCGGTAGTAGACCTCGCAGCACATCGTGAGCATCGCCGTCGAGTAGACGCGGCCGCCGTCCGGCCCCCACGGGTCGATCGGGTCCCAGGAGCCGCTGCGCGACCCGTTACCCGTGAGGTGCTGGTGCTTCACGACCGCCTCGACCATCGCCTCGTTCCACTTGCGCCAGTGCGTGCCGCCCACCTGGAATAGCGCCAGCGTTCCCCAGTACCAGTAGTACATGTCGATCGAGCCGTCCTCCGGGTTCCACTTGGGCAAGCCGTAGCTGTCGGAGCAGAGGGAGCCGCCCCTCCTGATCGGCTCGCTTGCCATCGGATCCTCGCCCGCGACGATCCGGATGAAGATCCCCGCCGCCGTCATCGACTGCGACTTCTCTGCAGGGAAACGCTTCGCGTTGCGCTCGAGGCGCGCGGGAGGCCCACCCTTCGTGACGTAGCCGACCTGTCCGAAGTTGGGCTCCGTCACGGTCTCGACCCAAACGCGGGCGCCCTTGAGCGCCTCCGGATCGACCGTCAGGCCCGTCGTGCTGGCGACGTGGAGCGCCTGCGTGCACCACGCCGTGACCGAGGTGTCGTTTTCGCCGTTGGAGGCGTAGCGCCAACCCAGGTGCGGGTTCCGCGCCCGCTGGAGGACGTTCACTGCGCGCTGCGCGGCATCGCGCGCCCGCGGGCTGCGCGTCATCCCGTATGCCTCGGAGAGCACCGTGGCTGCGATCGCGTGCTCGTAGATCGCGAGGGAGGGGTCGGCGCTCGCGATCCATCCGTTCTCGGCACGGTTCGCGATCAGGAAGTCGAGGCCCTTCCGGACGTTGTCCGCGTACGGGCCCCCGTCGTCCGTGTACCCCGCGCCGAGGAACGCGAGGAGCGCGAGCCCCGTGACGCCGACGTCGAACTGCGGGTCCCCGGCGCCGTCGCAGAGGTCGTTCGCGGGATCGTGTTTCGTGAACCCGTCGCAATCCCAGCGGCCGTCCTCGTCCTGGTGCTTCGCGAGCCAGTCGAGGCCCAACGCCACCGCGCTCTCCGTCAGGCCGGAGCCGCCGCCCGCCCGCAAGGCCCCCTTTTTCCCATCCGTACCGATGCGACGACGCGCCCACACGGGCGGGTTGCGCTTGACCTCCTCCGCCCGCAGCGCCGGATCCTCGGGCTCGAGCTTCGGGACAGGCTTCGGCGCCGCCTCCGCCGCGCCGCCGAGGGCCGCCGCGAACCTCTCCATCGCCTTCCGGTACGCGAGTTCCGCCGCGTCCACGTCCCCGCGCTCGAGGAGCATGTCCGCGACCTCGAGCTGCGCCTGGAGGTCGCGCCGCGCCTGCGCGAGCGCGGCCGCTCGCCCCTTTGCGTCCTGTGCCTGCACGAAGGGCGCGAAGCTCAACGCCATCAGAAGCCACGGTCTCATCGCGCACCTCCCGACTTTGTCGCTCGAGCCTGCGGTCTCCGCGGACGCCGCCCGGGATCCTACCCCGCGCCCCTGCGCAGGTACACGAGCTCCGGGTCGCCGGGGTCGAGGTTGTGGATGACGCCTGTCAGCTCGAAGCCGAGCTTCCCGAGCAGCGCCTGCATCGGGCCGTTCGACAGGTTCGTCGACGTGAAGAGCTTCTCCGTCCGGCACGACGCCATCGCGTGCCGCATCAGCGCCTCGCCGAGGCCCCGCCGCCGCGCCTCCTCTCGCACGTAGAGGAGCGACACCCACCCGTTGCCGTAGAACGTCTCGTCGCGGCACACGTACGCCACGATGCGTCCGTCGATCTCGGCCACCGCGCAGCCGCCTCCGGCGATCGCGCGACGCATGGTGTCATGCCACTCCGGCCGCAGGAGCGACGCGATCGCGTCGGAGTCCGCGGCGGACGCGGCGCGGATCGCGCGGACGGCCGTCACGGCGACCGCCAGAAGACCCACCAGGCGATCAGCAGGAGCACGATCGCCGCAGCCGAGAAGTGAGGCGCCAGCGGGCGCGCCGGCTCGCCCGGCTCCCCCACGCCCGGCAGCGGGTCCGACCGCTCGTCCGGCGGAGCGAGGTCCACGTCCTTCTCGAGGAAGTTGACCGCGAGCGTCGCGTCCTCGAGCCGCCAGAACCCCGGCGGGCCGAGCAGCGGGCCGCCCACGCGGATCGTGCCGTGGCCCTCGATCGTCGCGAGCCCCGACTCCGGCGCCGTCTCGCCGATCGCGTAGAACTCCGGCCGCTCCGCCGACGCCGCCGGCGCCAGGTACTCGACCGCGTTCCGCAGGAACAGCGGGTACGCGGGCGATGCCGCGAGCAGCGAGCGGTCCGGGTCGAAGCCGAGCGCCACCCACCCGCGCGCCGCCGCCGCGACCGGCCCCGGCGCCGCCGTCGCCACCGCGTCGCCGCCGAGGATCGCCCGCGCCCGGAGCGGCGCCACGCGCGAGAAATCGAACCCGAGGAGCAGCGGGTGCTCTTTCTGCACGTCGAAGAGCGCGGACGCGTCCCCCTCGTCCCCCACCTGGAACGGCAGGGCGCCCGGCGGCGGCGCGAGGTAGAGCGCCCGCGCGCCCGGGATCCGCTCCGGCGGCGCGCACCGGTCGAACACGAGCAGGTCGTAGCGTCCCGCGGCCTCGACCGCGTGCGCGGGCGTCGTCTTGTCGAGCGGGCCCTTGATCATCCCCGTGCTCTCGAGCGCCTGAAGCGCCGCCACGAGGAAGGCGGAGGGCTCGCCTTCCGAGATCACGATCAACCGGGGGCGCGGGGGCTCGGAGAGCACGAGGTACGCCACGTCGTCGGGCAGAAAGCCGTCGCCCTTCGACGTCACGGCGATCGTCTTCTCGCCGGACGGCGGGAGCGGCACCGCGACGTCGGCCGTCCCGTGGACCTCGACGTCCCCCTTCCCTTCCACGGAGACCATCCCATCCCCGCGGAGCAGGAGCCGCGCCACGGAGCCGCCGCTCTCGGGATCCCCGACGACCGCGAGCGACGCGATGCCCGCGTTCTTGACCGCCTCGACGACCGTCCGCAGCCGCAGCCCCTCCGCGCGGCCGCGCCGGTGCGTGACCAGCACGACGTCGGGATCGCGGAGCCCCTCCGCCGCCGCCCGCGCGAGCTCGAGCGCCTCGTCGCGCGGCGCGCCGGTCCAGCCCGCCTGGTGCGCGCGCACCGCCGCGATCGCCTCGCCCACGTCGTCGCCCGTCCACAGCGTGGCGCCCTCGTCCGCGACGCCGATCACCGCGAACCGCGTCCCCTTCGCACGCCGCGCGATCTCCGCCTCGGCCACCTTCACGAGCTTCGCGTGCCGCTGCCCCGCGCGCAGCGACACGCCGCCGTCGAGCACGAGCACGAGGTCGCGCACGCGGTCGGGCGTGCCCGGGATCCGCGGCCCGCCCGCCGCCGCCGCCACCAGCGCACACGCGAGCAGCACGAGCAGGAGGTCGAGCCAGCGCGCGACGCGCGCGCCGAAGCCGCCGGGCCTCAGCGCGAGCGTCGCCGTCCAGAGCTGCAGGAACGGCACCACATGCTTTCGCGCGCGCCGCTGCACGAGGTGCGCGGCGAGCACGCCCGCCGCCGCGAGGCCGAGCACGAAGCCCGCGGGATCGAGGAACTCGATCACCGGCCGAGCCACCCGCGGGCGATCGCCGCCCGCACGATCTCGAAGAACGGCTGGTCGGCGCGCACGCGCAGGAACCCCGCGCCCGCGCGCCGGCAGAACCCGCGGAGCCCCTCGATCCGCGCCTCGCGCGAGCGGCGGTACTCCGCGACGGTCTGCTCGGTGAGGTCGAGCGTTCTCGCCTCGCCGGTCTCGCGGTCGATGAGCCGCACGCGCCCGAGCGGCGGGGGCCTGAGCGCCTCGCGGTCCTCGACGAGGATCGCGTGCGCGCGGTAGCGCCGGCCGAGGAGGAACGTGAGCGCGGCGGTCGCGCTCGAGGGATCGAAGAAGTCGGAGACGAGGAACGCGACGCCGCCGCGCGCCGCCCGCGGCAGCGACGCCCGCGCCGCGCCGAGGAGATCCGTCCGCCCCGTCGCCTCCGCGTCCGCCTTCTCGAGCAGGTCCGTGAGCCGCGCGCGCCCCGAGAACGACTCCGTCGCGCGCGCGCCGCCGACCGGGATCCAGAGCACGCGGTCGAGCTGCTGGAGCGCGATCGCGCCGAGCGCCGCGCACACCTTCGCCGCGCATGTCGCCGCGTCGCCGCGCATGCTGCCCGAGCAGTCCTGCAGCAGCACGAGGTCGAGCGCCTCCTCGGCGTCGAACTCCTTCACGACGAGCGTGTTCATGCGCGCGTACGCGTGCCAGTCGACGGTGCGCAGCGCGTCGCCCGGGTGGTAGGCGCGGTGCTCGCGGAACCCGCTCCCGGGCCCCGGCTTGCGCATCGCGCGCTCGCCCGAGAGCTGGCCGCGCACGACCTTCGCCGCGAGCAGCTCGAGGTGCCGGAGCTGCGCGATCTCGTGCGCGGAGAAGATCACTTGCCCTCCGGGCGCAGGCGCTCGAAGTACTCGCGCACGAGCTTCTTCGCCGCGGGCGAGAGGCCCGGCCGGTTGAGCGCCTCCTCGCGGCGCTTCTCGAGCTCCGGCCACGCCTCCTCGATCGGCTTGTCCCGCTGCGCGCCGCCGCCCTCGGGCACCTCGATCGGCACCTTGGCCATCTTCTTCACCTGCTCGTCGCCGCGTACGAGCGGCTCGACGAACTTGGGCTTCGTCTCCTGCGCGCCGCCGCCCTGCGGCTGGGGAGACGGAGGGGGTTCCGGGGGCGGCTTCGCCTTCGGGCTCTCGCTCTCGCCGCCCGACGGCGCCTCGATCCGGAAGCGGTACTCGTTGCTCTCGAGGAGCCCCGCGCGCGCGACCGCGACGTGCTCGCCGGGTTTCAGGTCCTCGACCCACGGCCGCAGGTCGAGGACGACCGCGTCCTGCCCCGGCGCGCCCGCGGGCAGGAAGAGCGTCGCGCCGGTCGCGTGGTCCTCGCGGCCGTCGATGCGGATCGCGACCGAAAGGGTGACGTCGGCCGCGGGCGAGACGGACGACTCGAGGATCACCTGCACCGGGACCGGCTGTTTCGGGTCGACGATCTCCTTCTTCCCGATGAGGCGGAGCACGACGTCGCCATCCTCGCGGCCGCCCTGCTCGTGCGTCGAGAGGCCCCCCTCCGACGCGGGCGCCTTCCCCGGCAGCACCGCGACGAGGAGCACGAGGATCACGACGAGGCGCGTGAGCCACCGCTCGCCCCTCCGTGAAGGGACCGCAAAGAGGTCGGTCGGCGGCGGCCGCTCCGCAGCGCGCCGGTCGGCCAGCGCGGCGAGCGGCCCCGTCGCCTCGATCGCGGAGGAGAACCGGTCGGTCGCGAGCGCGCGGTCGACGTCGCGCGCGACGTCCGGGATCGCCGGCCGGAGCAGCGCCGGCGCCGCGGCGCGCGCGAGGAACGCCACGAG
>DASUGR010000183.1:0-16512 GCA_036273915.1 Planctomycetota bacterium
ACCTCATCTACCTCCTCCTCGCGGCGGCCCTCCTCGGCGTGGTCGCGCTCCTGATCACGCACCGCATCGCCGGGCCGGCGTTCGTGGTCGAGCGCGCGCTGCGGGGCATGACCAGGGGCGACCATTCCGCGCGGCTCGAGCTGCGCCGGCGCGACTACCTGAAGCCGCTCGCGGCGGCGGTCGAGGAGCTGCGGGCCGAGCTCGCGCGCCGCGCCGCGGCGTGCGACGAGCTCAAGGCCGCGCTCGACAGAGGCGACCTCGACGCGGCGCGCGCCGCCGCCGCGCGCGTCGCTCCCGCCCCGGCGACCGCGCCCGCGCGCGAGCCCGAGCCCGCGGCGTCTTAGAGGGAGCCTGCCGTTCCTGTCGCGAGTCCTGGCGGTCCGGGCCCGGCAGTCTTAGCGCCCTCTTAGCGTGGAGCGCCCGTATCCTCGGGCAGGCGTGCGCACGCTCCACGTGATCGCGATCGTCGTCCTCACGCTCGTCACCGTGGCCGTTCTCCTCGTCCCCGGTCCGTGGAGGACGCGGCGCCCCCCGCGTTCCGAGCATCGCGAACAACCCCGCGACAAGTCCTGACGCGGGGGCGCGGCGAGGTGGCGACCCCAACGGGATTCGAACCCGTGTTGCGGCCTTGAAAGGGCCGAGTCCTAGGCCTCTAGACGATGGGGTCGCGGAGGGGGGCTGCCCCCGGAACCCCCTATCGTACTACGTCGGCGTAGCCGTCAGCCGCCGCAGGACGACCACGACCCCGACGGCGACGATGACGACCGCGGTGACGATCCACGTGAGCGTGGTGTCCTGGCCGCCCTCCGCCGCCGCCGCCGCCTGCTTCGCCTTGAAGTGACCGACCCACTTGTCGTACTCGCGCCCCACCCGGTCCCAGTCGACCTGCATCGCCTTGCCGATCTGGCCCGGCCGGCGCACGTTCTCCGGGACCGGCACGTCCGGCCGCACCGGGATCTGGGCGCTCGGCGACTTGGCGAGCATCGCCTCCGTCTCCGGCCGCAGCAGCCAGTCGATCAACGCGAGCGCGGCGTCGCGGTGCTTCGCGCCCTTGATCAGCACGAGCGAGTTGGGGATGTAGAGGACGCCCACCTGGTCCTTGCCGCTGTCCGGGTAGACCACCGTGACCGGCTGCCCCTCGAGCTTCTTGCCCCAGTAGTCGTCGGTGTCCGTCCAGCCGAACGCGAAGCGTCCCGCCGCGACCTCGCGTGCCGTGTGGCCGTTGCCCTTGAGCCACACGCAGTCGTTCGCGATGAGCTTGTTGAAGTACTCGTCCGCCATCGCGCGGTCGAGCGTGAAGAGCACGGCGCAGTGCGCGGCGGTCGTGCCCGTCTCGGGCAACGCCATGCACACCTTGCCCTTCCACTTCGGCTTCGTGAGATCCCACATCGAGGTCGGCATCTCCGCCGCGGGCACGAGGTTCGTGTTGACGATGAGGATCCGCGCGCGCGCCCCGAACCCGACCCACATCCCGTCCGGGTCCTTGTAGGCCGCAGGGATCGACGTGGCGTTCGGCACGTCGAACGGCTGGAGCACGCCGTCCTGCTTGAGCTTCGCGGTCGTCACGAGCTCGTTGTTCCAGTACACGTCCGCCTGCGGGTCCCCTTTCTCCTCGATGAGCATGCGGACGAGCCCGATCGTCTTCGTGGCCTCCGCGTCGTACCGGGCGTTCACGTGGATGCCGGTCTCCTTCTCGAAGAGCTCGAGCACGGGACGCGCGTTGTCCTCGTCATGGGAGACGTAGACGCTCACCTCCCCCCCTTCCTGGCCTGCGGCAAGGGGGGCTAGTGCCAAAAGCGAAACGATCGCGTTACGCATCGGTGGCTCCTATGTATCGTTATCGTTACACTTCGGCAGCTTGAACTTGGGGGGGCGCGGGGGCCTTCACCGCTTGAATCCGTGGGGATCGACGCCCAGGGCCCTGAGCTTCTTGTGGAGGTTCGGGCGGCTGATGTGCGCGAGCTCGGCGGCCTTCGTCACGTTGCCGTGCGTCTGGCGGAGGAGGTCCTCGATGTAGCCTCGCTCCCACTCGCGCCGCGCGGACGCGAGGCCGTCCTCCTTCGATCCCTCCGCGAGCTGCTTGCTCACGAAGAAGCGGAGCTTTCGGTTCTCGCGCTCGACCGTGCGCTGCGCGAGCCCGCGCGTGATCCTCACGAGCAGCTCCTTCGTCTCGAATGGCTTCAGCAGGTAGTCGAAAGCGCCCAGATGGAGCGCGTCGATCGCGTTCTCGACGCTCCCGTGGGCGGTCATCAGGATCACGACGGCGTCCTTGTCCATCTCGTGGACGGCCTTCAGGACGTCGAGCCCGCTCACGTCGGGCATGACGATGTCGGTCAGGACCACGTCGAACGCGGCCTTCGCGATGCGGTCGACGGCGGCGCGCCCGGAGGCGACTGCCTCGACCTCGTACCCCTCCTTGCGGAGGGTCTTCAGGAGGAAGAAGCGGACGCTCTCCTCGTCATCCACGACGAGGACGCGGGGCCGGACCTCGCCGTCCGCGCCCGCGCCCTGCGCGCCGGATCCGGGGCCGGGCTCCTTGGGGTCGCTGCCGTCCATGCTTGGCCCGTATCGAATGGTGTGCCAAGCGGCGCACCCCCCGCCTCCCCGGGCCCCCGGGGCCCCGGCCGTGCCCTATGCGTGCTGCGGCAGCCGGACGACGAAACGCGCGCCCTTGCCCGGCTCGGTCGTGACCTCGATCCGGCCGCCGTGCGCGCTGACCAGCCGGTCGGCGAGGAAGAGCCCGAGGCCCGCCCCCTCCCGACCCCCGCGCCTCGTCGTCACGAAGGGCTCGAAGAGCACCTCCTTCACCGCCTCGTCGATGCCCGGGCCGCTGTCCTCGACGACGAGCACCGCCTCGCCGCCCTCCGCGCGCGTCGACAGCCGGAGCGCCCCCGAACCCCCCATCGCCTCGACCGCGTTGCGGACGAGGTTGCCGAGCACCTGGCGGAGCATCGTCGCGTCCGCCACGAGGGGCACGGGCTTCAGGTCGCGGACGATCTCGACCGCCGCGGGCGGCCGCGCCTGCTCGAGCGCCTCCTGCATCAGCGCGGCGGCGTCGCACGGCCCGCGCTCCGGCTCCGCGCGCGTGGCGCGGAGCAGCGCGCTGGTGATGCCCACGCCTCGGCCGGCGGTCTTCCGGATCATCTCCAGCGAGTCCCTCACCTCGGCCGGCGGGTTCTCGGAGAGCGCCGCCTCCGTGCACCCGAGGATGCCGCCGAGCAGGTTGTTGAACTCGTGCGCGATCCCGCCGGCCATCGTCCCGGCGGTCGACGCGCGCGCCGCGCGCACGAGCGCCTGCGTCCGCTCGTGCACCTTCTCCTCGAGCCGCGCGCGCAGCTCCGCGTTCTCGCGCTCCGCGGCCTCGACGCGCGCCACCGTGTCGTTGAACGCGTGCCCGAGCGAGACCAGCTCGGCCGCGCCCTTCGGCGCGAGCCGGAGCCCGCGCTCGCCCGCGCCGAATCCCGCGACGGCGGCCGTCGTCTCCCGCACCGGGCGCACGACGAGGCGCTCAAGCAGGAACGCCCACGCGCCGAGGAGCACGAGCAGGATCCCGCCCCACGCCGCGAGCGTCCGCAGCGTGGCCACCTGGGCGTGGCCCTCCGCCGCCGTGCCGCGCGCGCGCCGCATCGCGCCGAGCTTCGCCGCCACGTCCCGGCGCGTGCGCTCGAGGATCTCCGCGCGCACGGCCGCGAGCTTCTCGCTGCCCGCGCCGCCCGCGTCGGTCACGAGCGCGCGCAGGCTCTCCCGCAGCCGGTCGGCGTCGAGCCGGCCGTCCGCGTCGGTGTAGAGGTCGAGCGGCAGGTCCTCGACGCCGAGCGCGCGCTGCTCATCCGCCGCGAGCCCGGAGAGCGCCGAGAACTCCATCGCGCGATTGACGAGCGACGTGGTCATCGACTCCGTGTCGCTCTCCGCCGTGCGCAGGAGGCCCTCGGTGCGCGTCACGAACGCCCGCTCCGCCGCCGGCTTCCAGACGAGCGCCAGGAGTCCGGCGAGGACGAGCAGCGCCGCGCCGGTCCACGCGATCCGCCCGAAGAGGCTCACGGCCCCCTCCTCACCGCGTCGGCGTGCGCGAGCACCCGGAGGTCGACCTCCTTGGGCGCCGCGCCGAGGTCGACCGCGACGTGGAGGCGCGCCACGTGCTGCCGGGTGGGCTCGCGACCGTCGCGCAGCTTCCCGACGATGAGGCTCGCGATCTTCAGTCCGGCGCTCGTGGCGTTCGGCCGGACGGTGACCGTCGCCGGCACGTCGGCCGCGGTCGAGACGACGGGGATCGTCACGCCCTCCGGCAACGTCCCGCCCTCCGAGACCCACGCGATGTCGCAGCCCGTTGCGTCGGCGGCGGTCGCGCAGCGCTTCGTCTCGAGGTCGGCGAGCTGCTCGTCGACGGGCCCGAAGAGCGCGACCTTCGCCCGCGCGTGGAGAAGCTTCACGAGCACGGCGAGCCGCGTCCGGTCGACCCGGAGCACGACGTCCGCGTCGGGCGACTCCGAGACCTCAACCAGGGGGGTTCCGGGGGCCGCGGCCCGCGCGGCGGCGGCCGTCTCCTTGCCGAACGCGACGATGAACCGGATGTCTCTTTCCTTCTCGAAGTAGGCCTTGGCCTGCCGCGGATCGCCGTCGAAGTCGACGAGCCGGCGCCGGGCAATGTCGACGAGATGGGGCTCGAGCGCGCGCCACGCCGCGAGGTAGATGGCCGCGGTCTCCGCCGACTTGTGCCACCGGACGAAGTGGATCGCGGGTCCCTCGCCCCCGTCGCGGCCACCCTCGGGGTTCTTGAGCGGCTCCTGCGCGAGGGCGAGGGAGCAGGCGAAGAGCGCGAGGAAGACCCGTATCGGGCGCGAAACCATGGACCGGTCCATCAAGGCACCTCGTTTCCTCACGCGCCGCAATCCGCGGGCCCAAGGGCCCTCGACCCGGGAGGCTCGTCGTCCGGCGGCACGGGGCGCCATCGTAAATCAGCGCGTGGACCGGGCGGCACCGTCGGGGGTGACGCCTGCTCGAGAACCGTCGGCCCCATCCTGTATTTATATACCGAATGGGTCCGATGACGGCTTTTCGTGCCCGACGACGCCCCGCGGCGAGAGCCCGGCGGCAGATGTTCGCACTCTCGCCCCCGGGGAACCCGAAAGGAGGCGCCTGAGCCACCCCGAGGATGACCGACAGGGGCCGCGCACCCTCGCGGTCCACAAGAGCACGGCACGATGGGAACGGCGGGTAACGGGCTTCCCGTGCCCCCGACAGTGATGTCCCCGGGAACCCGGGGAGTCACGGGATTTCGACGCGGGCGACGAGCTGGTCGAGCGGCCGGACGCCCGGGCCCTCGGCGTCGGCGGCCACGTCGTGGCCCTTGAACCGGAGCCGGTGCCAGAGCTCGACCGTCACCCTCGCGGCGCCGGGCGGCGGCACGAACGCGAACGTCTCAGTCGTCTCGGCGTCCGGCGCGAGCCGCGTGTCGGCGACCACCTTCGCCGCGCGCCAGAAGGGGACGTGCGTCCCGCCGGAGGCCGCCCCGAGCACCTGCGCGAACTCGCGGCCCGGCATGCCGGCGAAGTCGTGCGCCTCGATCCGCTTCGCGAACCCGGGGGCGTCGAGCACGAGCGGGTCCCCCGTGCCCCCCCCATGCTCCGGCACCCGGGGCCCCTCGGCGAGCGGCAGGGGCTTGCCGCCCGCGTCGCGCGCCGCGACCACGAGCAGCAGGTGCTTGTCCGCGGAACCGGTCGGCACCTTGTGTCCCGTGGCACTCACCTTGATCCTCGCCTCGACGACGAGGCGCTCGCCCCTCCGCTCGGCCGCGGCCTTGAGCTCGACGGCCGTCGGAAGAAGCTCGCGGCCGAGGAACGAGTGCTCGTGGATCGTCTCCGGCGGCCGGCGCAGCGCGTTGACGCAGATCCGGTTCGCGAGCTTGCTGCCCTCCTTCGAGACGCCCGCCGGCATGTGGCACGTCTCGCAGGTCTCGGCCTGCGCGCGCCCCGCCGCCCACGCGCGCCACTCCGTGTACGTCGAGAGCGCCGGGATGCCCGCGGGCGTCTCGTACTCATGGCATCCCGCGCAGAGCGTGCTCGTCGCGAAGAGCGGGTTCCACACCGCGCCCATGAAGAGGTAGTCGCTGTCCGGCAGCGCGCCGTAGACGCGCTTGATCCGCCCCGGCACGCGCGCGTCGTCCGGCGAAGGCCGCCCGAGCGCGAGCGACCCGCGAACGCCCGGCGCGTCCGTCCGCTCGACGTGGTGCACCTTGTGGCAGAGGTCGCAGTGGTTCCCTCGCGCGGCGGCGCCCTCGATCGCGCCGATCCGCGCGACGCGGCCGTCGAGCGCCGCCTGCGGCGCGTGGCACGCCGCGCAGAGCCCCTCGTCCCCCGGAGCCCCCCCGCTTCGCACCGCGGGAAGGAAGTCCTTCTCGTAGACGGCGCGCAGCACCGCGGAGGTCGCCGCGACCGCGTGCCGCGACTTCGACCACTCCGCGTAGGAATTCTTGTGGCAGTTGCCGCAGCTCCAGATCGCCGGGCCCTTGTCCGGCGTCGGGTCGACGAACTCGTAGCGCGGGTCGTCCGCGTAGGGCGACGGCTCGAGGACGAAGCGGAGCTCCCTGACCTCGTGCAGGAGGATCGCCTGCACCTGGTTCCGGTACCCGCGCGCCGCCGCTGATACCATAAGAACGTATGGCATTCGCGCCACGGGGAGCCGGAAGCGGCCCCGGGCGTCCGTGCGGACCGCGTCGGCCGGGCGGTTGCGGACCATCACCAGCGCGTCCGCGAGCACCTCGCCGTCGAACCCGCTGACCGTGCCCGTGACTTCGACCGGTCCCGGCTTCACCTGCCTCGGCACGCGGATCCGGTAGTGCAGCTTCTCGCCCGCGCGCGTGCCGAGACGGACGCCGTAGCCCTCCTCGATCGCCTCGTCGGCGTCGTGGTAGTAGCGCGCGCGGATGCGCCCGTCCTCGAACCACAGCTCGGCGCCGCCGTTGTTGGCGTAGTTGCGCGAGAGGTCGAAGCACCACCACCGCGCGCGGATGCGGTCGCCCTCGACGCGGCCGATCCCGATCGTGTCGAACGCGCCGCCGATGTCCTGGTGGTCGACGCCGCCCGAGGTGAGGACGATCTGGTCCCCCTGCTGAAGGATCTCGAGCGTGTAGTCGTAGGGGCCGAAGCGGTAGCGGCCGGAGAAGTCGGTCGCCTCCGCGGTCGAGGGGAGGGGGCGCGGGGGAGGGGGGACAAGCGGCTTCTTCTCGCGGAAGTCCTTCTCCCAGCCCGCGATCACGTCGGGCTTCGCGGCCGGGCGGTACTTGCCCTCCGGCACGTCGCCCGCGAGGAGGAGCGGCGCGAGCAGGAGGAGGAGCGCCCGCCTCATCGGGCGTGCGCGCACACGCCGCGGAAGTTGCAGGAGCGGCAGGCGTGGCCCGGCGACGGCGCGAACGCGCCGCGTTCGGCGGCGTTCGTCACGGGGTCCTTCAGCCGGTCGCGCATCGCGGCGATCGAGCGGCGCACCATGTCGGCGACGCGCGCGCGGTCGTCGGGCGTGACCGAGCGCGGCTCGAAGCCGCCGCCGTTGAGCAGGTAGACCGGCGCCCCGCGCACGCGGTCGGGGTCGGCCCCCCACCGCGCGGCCGCGAAGAGCGCGTAGAGCACGACCTGGTCGGCGTTGCGCTCGTCGGGCTGCCCGGTCTTCCAGTCGAGGAGGATCACCTCGCCCCGGTGGCGGCACGCGAAGTCGGGCACCGCGTAGACCTTCGTCCCCTCGAACTGGAACGTGTCGAGCGTCTCCATCGGAAGCCACTCGCCGGGGTCCGTCTCGCGGATCAGCGCGAAGGCCGGCGAGGAGAAGAAGCGCCGGATCGAGTCGCCGATCTTTTTCGCGATCCGCACGAGGAACTCGCGCTGCGGCCTCGGGCCGTAGTGGTGCTCGAAGAGGCGCGCGCACTGCTTCGGCCGCTCGCGCCAGGCCTCGTCCATCGACTCGTGCATGGCGCGCTGCATCTCGGCCTTGCACCATGAGACGAGCTTCTCGGGGTCGGGCTCCTTGTGGCGGGCGTGATCCTCGAGCGCCCGCTGGATCGCGCGGTGGACCGTGTCGCCGGCGATCAGGTGGAGGTTCGTGAGGTTCTTCAGGAGGTAGAGTTCCCTCGCCTCCGGCGGCGCGTCGGGCTCCCACCCGCCCCACGACCCGTAGTAGTGGAACCAGTACTTGAGGGGGCAGTCCTCGAAGGTCCGCGCGCGGGAGAGGCTCCACGAGAACTCGTTCTCGAGCGGCGCACGCACGGCGCGCGATTATACGGATCGGGACCCCCGCGAAAGCGGCCCCCGGCGGCCACGCCGAAGCCGCCGCGGGCGGCGGCGGAAGCCGGCGATGCGGGCACGGAGGGGCAGGCACGCACGATTTCCCCCCTTGGCGCCCGCCGGGCTGCCGGTCGCGGCGGGCCCCCGGAGCCCCCCCTCTTCCGGCGCCGGGCCGCGGCCCCCCGGGCCGAAGGCTACCGGGTGGCCGCGCCGCGGCCGCGCGGGTCGCTCACGCCGTGCAGCCGCCCCATCGGGTTCCTGCCGACCGCCTGCACGTCGCCCATCGGCTCCTTCTTGATGCGCACGTGGTGGCCGAGGTCATCGAGAGCCCGCGCGACATCGGGCGGGAGCGGCTCGGCGAGCACCTCGTCCGGCATCCACTGGCAGTGGCGGCGCGGCGCGCGGATCGCCGCCTCGAGCGACATGCCGGCCGCGTAGCGGTTCGCGATGACCTCCGCGACCACCGAGATGATCGTGGGGCCGCCCGGGCTGCCCACGACGAGGTCGACCTGGCCGTCCTTGAGCACGATCGTCGGCGACATCGACGAGAGGGGCCGGCGGCCGGCCGCCAGCAGGTTCGACTCGCCCTGGATGAGCCCGAACTGGTTCGGCACGCCCGGCAGCAGCGTGAAGTCGTCCATCTCGTTGTTCAGGAGGACGCCGGAGACGGAGACGCCGCAGCCGTACGCGCCGTTGAGCGTCGTGGTCAGGGAGACCGCGTACCCCTGCTCGTCCGCGACGGAGAGGTGGCAGGTCTGCGCCGACTCCGCGGTCGGGAGGCCGCCCTTCACCTGCGCGCTGGGCGTCGCCTCGGTCATGTGGATCGTGACGAACCGCGACTGGAGGTAGTTCGGGTCGAGCAATTCGACCACCGGCACCTCGACCGCGTCGGGGTCGCCGAAGTAGAGCGCGCGGTCGGCGAACGCGCGGCGCTCCGCCTCGACGAGCAGGTGCGCGCGCTGCTCCGGGCGCATCCAGTCGTAGCCGCCGCGCTCGAGGAGGTCGAGGATCTGGAGCACGCACACGCCGCCGCTCGACGGCGGGGGCATCGTCAGGACTTCGAGGCCGCGGTAGCTGCCCTTGATGGGCGCGCGGATCTTCGCCTCGTAGGTGTAGAGGTCGCCGATCGTGATGTTGCCGCCGTACTTCTCGCTCACCTCCTGGATCCGCTGCGCCATCCAGCCGCGGTAGAAGCCCTGGGTGCCGTTCGCCGAGATCTCGCGAAGCGCGTTCGCGAGCTCCGGCTGCTGCAGGCGGTAGCCGGCGTCCGGCACCTGGCCGTCCGGGAGGAAGATCGACGCGGTCTCCGGGAATTTCGAGAGCAGGTCGCGGTGCTTCGCGAGCGAGTCGTGGAGCCCGGCGTCGACGCGGAAGCCGCCATCGGCCAGCTCGATCGCCGGCGCGAGGATCCGCTCGCGCGGCAGCTTCCCCGCGCGCTCGTGGAGCAGCAGGAGGCCGGCGACGGTGCCCGGCACGCCCGCCGCGAGCGGCCCGACAAGCGTCGCGTCCGGTTTCGGCTTGCCGTCTGCGTCGAGGTAGAGCCCCGTGCGCGCGGCCCGCGTCGCCACCTCGCGCGCGTCGACCGCGAAGTCCTCGGTCGGGGTGTGGACGACCATCAGGGTGCCGCCACCGAGGTTGCCGGCCTCCGGGTGCGTGACCGCGAGCACGAACGCCATGCACACCGCGGCATCCACGGCGTTGCCGCCGTCGCGGAGCACGTCCTCCCCCGCATCCTTGGCGTGCCGCTCCGGCGCGGCGACGGCGCCGTGGACCGGTCCCGGGATGATCGTAGGGGCCGACTTGCAGCCGAGGAAGAGGACAAGGGAGAGGAAGGCAGCGGTTCGCATCGTGCAAAGAATCTAGCCCACGGCCACCCCCGGCGCGAGGGCAAGAAAGAGCCGGTTGCCACCGCGGGGTGCGCCAGCGCTGGCGCACCGGCGCGGACGCAACCCAAGTCCCGAAAACGACTTGCGCGTGCCGCGCAGGTCAACCGTTGGCCTAGTTCCAGCGCCAGGGGCGGACGAGCATCTCCAGCAGGCGCTCCAAGCGCGCCGACACGCTGCGGGTCTCTAGGAGCTCGAGCTTCTCCGACGCCTGCAGCGGCGCCGTCAGCGCGCACGTGTTGAGAAGCGCCGCGGGCACGTCCTCCTCGGAGAGGAACTCGAGCAGCTGCTCGCGCAGGCCGTCGATGTCGCCGCCGCCCGGCACCGCCTCCGCGAACACCTGCCGGAGCTTCCTGTCGAAATCCGCGTCCGCGTCGAACCGGTCGGCGAGGAGGTCGACCCGCGCCGTCCGGTACGGCTCCGGCCCGTCGACGGGCCGCGCGCGCCCCGCGGAGAGCCCGAGCAGCGCGATGTTCGAACGCCCCTTCGGCAGCGCCTCGTGGTGGATCACCTGCCCGACGCACACGGTGTCGTGGAAGGGCGGCCGCTGCTCGTACTCGTCCTTCGTGCACTCCCGGAGGAGCGCCATCGCGATCAGCTTGTCGCCCGCGAGCACGTCCTTGACCATCGCCTGGTAGCGCTTCTCGAAGATGTGCAGCGGGAGCAGCGCGCCCGGGAACAGCACGACCTCGGCCAGCGGGAACACCGGCACGCTGCGCGGGAAGCCGTCCAGGAGCGGGTGCATTCCGGGAAGAGCCTACAACATGCAGCGCGAGGCGGCACCCCCGGCCGCGGAACGAGTCCCGCACCCGGAACGCGCCAAGTCCTTCCGTGCGAACGGGTTGCGCGCGGCGCGCACGTTAACCGCTGGCCTACAGGTCGGTGTAGTTGGGGCCGCCGCCGCCCTCGGGCGTCACCCAATCGATGATCCCGTACGGGTCCTTGATGTCGCACGTCTTGCAGTGGACGCAGTTCGACGCGTTGATCTTGAGCGCGCCGTCGAACTCGTACACGGACGCGGGGCAGAAGAACCGGCACGGGTTGCCGTGCTCCGCAGCGCAGCGCGTGACGCAGATCGACGTGTCCCGGACGACGAGGTGGGAAGGCTGGTCCTCCTCGTGCCTCGTCCCCGAGTGGTACACGTCGGTCAACTTGTCGAACGTCAGCTTGCCGTCGAAGGGAGGGGGTTCCGGGGGCCGGCGCGCCGGGCCCAGGTGCTCGTGCACCTGCTCCCGGTGGCACAACCGGTCGTAGAAGAGCCCGCGCCCGCCGAGCGCCGTCTGGATGCCGACCTCCGCCAACGCGCGCGGCCGCGAGAAGACCTTGAACGACGTGCGGAAGTTGCGCGTCTTCCGGAGCTCCCCGTGCGCCCACGAGGCCTCGAACGCCTGCTGGTACGACGCGAGCGTCGCGCGCGACGTGTCGCCCGCCTTGAGCGCCGCGTACGCAGCCTCGGCCGCGAGCATGCCCGTCTTGATCGCGAGATGCACGCCCTTCAGGCGCGCCATGTTCACGGCGCCCGCCGCGTCGCCGGCGAGGAGCCAGCCGTCGCCGAAGAGCCGCGGCATCGCGTAGAGCCCGCCGCCCGGGATCGCCTTCGCGCCGTAGCGCAGGCACTCGCCGCCCTCGAGGATCTTCCGGATCAACGGGTGCGTCTTGAAGCGCTGGAACTCGCGGTGGAGGTCGAAGGTCGGGTCCTCGTAGTCGAGCCCCATCACGAGGCCCATGCTGATCCGGTCGTCCCTCATCCCGTAGATCCACGAGCCGCCGTAGACCGACGGCGGGAGCGGCCACCCGAAGGTGTGGATCACCTTCCCCGCCGGGAACGAGCCCTTCCGCACGCGCCAGAGCTCCTTGATGCCGGTCTCGTAGTCCGCGGCGTTCCTGCCCTCGAGCGCCGACGGGTCGAGCGAGAGGAGCTGCTTCGTGAGGTTGCCGCGCACGCCGTCCGTGAGGATCGTGACCTTCGCGCGCACGTCCGCGCCGGGCTGGTAGGAGGGCTTCCTCTCGCCCGTCTTCGACACGCCGCCGTCGGTCAGGCGGACGCCGAGGACGCGGCCGTCCTCGAACAGGAGATCGCGCCCCGGGAACTCCGGGAAGACCTCGATCCCCTCCTTCTCCGCGACGCTCGCGAGCCACTGCACGAGGCGGTTGAGCGAGCAGACGAAGTTGCCCTTGTTGTGCATGGGCGGCGGCAGCGGGAGCCGGTACGCCCGGCGCTCGGAGAGCGCGTAGAACCGCTCGGCGCCCACGTCCGCCTCGACCGGCGGGTCGAGCTCCCGCCAGCCGGGGAGCAGCTCGTCGAGCGCCTTCGGGTCGACCACCGCGCCGGAGAGCGAGTGGTTGCCCGGCGCCGACGCCTTCTCGAGCACCGCGAACGGGAACTCGTCCTTCGCGAGTTGCCTGAACCGGAGCGCCGCCGCGAGCCCCGCGGGCCCCGCGCCGACGATGACGCAGTCGAGTTCGAGGGTGTCGCGTTCGCTTGTCATGCGCAGCGCGCATTGTCCTCAGGCGGTCCAGAACGGCGGCGGCAGCGGGAGCGGGCACCCCGTGCAGGGGCGCCCGCTCGTGGGATTCGAATGCTACTGGCCGTGATGTTCCCGGATCATGGCCTCGATCTTCTTCTTGACCGCGTCCAGGTTGAAGGAGGCCGGGTCCTGCATGGGCGGGTACTCGATCGCCGTCATCGCCAGCTTCGCGACCGTCGACTGGACATCGACGAAACGCCAGAACTCGCGGGCGTAGAAATCGTTCATGTAGCCGCCGGCGAGGTCATTCAAGCCCTGGCCTCCGATCGACGGCGTCCGCTCGAACGGGTCCTGCCGGATGTTGTACATGACCGGCATGTCGGTCGAGACCTTGGGCCCGGGCCAGCCGCCCGGCTGCTGGTAGAACTGGAACTTGAAGTCGTCGACCCGGAGGGCGCCCAGCTGGGGTCCGCCGAAGTAGAAGACCTCGTGGCGCGCCGACGGCCCCCTGCCCGTGAGCAGGTCCATCTGGTCGTAGCCGTCGAGGTGGTTCTTGTACTCGCGGTCGCCGAGCTTCACGCCCTTCAGCAGCTGGTCCTTGATGTTCGGGTTGCCGGCCGCGGCCATGAGCGTCGGGAACCAGTCGAGGCCCGACATGATGCCGTTCTCGACCGTGCCAGGCTTGATCTTGCCCGGCCAGCGGATCATGCACGGCACACGGAAGCCGCCCTCGAAGACCGTGCCCTTGGTGGCCTTGAACGGCGTCATGCCGCCGTCCGGCCAGGTGAAGACCTCGGCGCCGTTGTCGGTCGTGAAGATGACGATCGTGTTCTCGGCCTCGCCAATGTCCTCCAGATGCTTCAGCAGCGTGCCGACGTTGTCATCCAGGTCCGCCATGCCGGCCTCTTCGAGACCGTAGTTGGTGCCGTGATTCATCATGGCCCGGTACTTCGGGGACAGGAACGTCCAGATGTGCATGCGGGTCGTGTTGTGCCAGACGAAGAACGGCTTGCCGTCCTTCTTGGCCTTGTCCATGAAGTCGCACGAGGCCTTGACCAGCACCGGGTCGAAGGTCGTCATGTCGTACTTCGCCTTCAGGAACGGAAGGTCGTGCATGTTCGGCACGTTGCTCATGTCCGGGAACGGGGGCAGCGGCCCCTCATCCACGATCTTCTGCTTGCCGACCCTACCCCAGCGCGGCATCTCGGTCGGGTCGTCCGTGTCCGTCGCCCAGCAGTGAACGACGCCGCGCGGACCATGGGCGTTGTAGAACGCCTCGTCGGAGGGGAAGGAGTACCAGTACGGGTCCGACAGGGCGTCCAGGTGGTACAGGTATCCGAAGAACTCGTCGAAGCCGTGCAGCGTCGGCAGGTACTTGTTGAGGTCGCCCAGGTGGTTCTTGCCGAACTGGCCGGTCGCGTAGCCCTGCGCCTTGAGCGCCGTCGCGAGCGTGCAGGCCTGCGCCGGGATGCCGACGTCCGCGCCCGCCTGGCCCACCGTCGTGAGACCCGTGCGCAGCGGGATCTCCCCGGTGATGAAGTTCGCCCGGCCCGCCGTGCAGCTCGCCTCGGCGTAGTAGTCGGTGAACCGCATCCCCTGCGCGGCGAGCCTGTCGAGGTTCGGCGTCTTCCCGGACATGATGCCCTGGTGGTAGGCGCCGATGTTGAACCAGCCCACGTCGTCGCCCATGATGACGACGATGTTGGGCTTCTTGCCCCCTGAGTCCTGGGCCGACGCGGGCACCGCTGCCGCGCACGCCGCCAGGAACGCCAAGGGCAGGGACAGCTTTCTCATGGTTCTCTTCTCCTCCGCATCGTCGAGGTCGGGGGGGCCGCTCGGTACGCCCTCACTCCCCCTCGAAGACGAAGATGCGGTTCCAGTCGTCCTTCATGCTCACGACCGTCCACCCCCACGCCTTGGCGGCGTCGAGCGCCTTGTCGAGGTGGCCGATCTTGGATTCCCTGTCGTAGGCCCACTCGCGCTTCGCGTCCGTGTGGTGCACGAGCAGGCAAAGCCGCGCGCCGTCGCCGGCCGCGGTCCACTGGAGCATCTCGAGATCGCCGTCCGAGTTCCCGAACGCGGCGATCGGGCGCCGGCCGATGATGCGCTCGATCGCGAGCGGCTTTCCCGTCTTGTCGTCGACGTAGTCCACGCCCGGCTCCCTGAGGATCGCGGGCTTGCCGTCGCGCATCTCCCACTTCGTCTTGATCGTGCTGCCGATCGTCTGCTCCGGCGGGATGCCGTAGACCTTCTCCGCGAAGGCGCGCATGAACTCCACGCCGCCGCCGGAGACGAGGTACGTCTTGAACCCGCTCGCGCGGAGGTAAAGGAGCAGCTCGAGCATCGGCTGATAGACGCACTGCGTGTACGGCTTGCCAAACCGCGGGTGTCTTGCCTTCACGAGCCAGTCCTTGACGATCTTCCCGAACTCCGCGGGCGTCATCCCGGCGTGGGTGACCATCACGAGTTCGAGAAGCGCGTGCTCGCCGCCCGCGAACACCGCCTTGAGATCGCCCGCGAGGACGGACTTGAAGGGCTCCTTCTCCTTCCACTCGGGATGCTCCGGCGCGAGCGCCTCCACGCGGTCGATCGCGAAGGCCAGCTGGAAGTAGAACGGCTGCTCCGCCCAGAGCGTCCCGTCGTTGTCGAAGGTCGCGATGCGCTCCGCCTCGGGAACGAACTCCGCGCCGCCGGCTGTCGTGACCTTCCTCACGAAGTCGAGGATGGACTCCTTCGCGGGGCCGTCCTTCCACGACGGAAGCGGATCGCCCGCCGCCGCCGCGGTCGCGAACGCGACCAAAAAAAGAGCCGTCCAAGATCCGCGGGCAACGCGCCGCATGTGGTCCTCCCCTCCGTAGCCCGGATGATTCACGAGTCTCGCGGTTCTGGGCTGTCCGGCCGGCCGATCTCGGCGTCGCTCCTCCTCGCAGGCTCCGCTGGAGCCAGCTTCGTCGCCGCTCCTTGATCTCGACCGGCTGTCCTCGCCCAGAACACCGCCTCGACATTCGTTCCGGTGACTCCCTCGCCGAAAGACATGCGGTCCGCTCGGTCCCGGCTTCCCGTCGGTCTCGATCCTCGTGAATCACTCGGGCTAGGCGACCTGATCCGCCGCCATCATAGGCGGCGTCCCGGGCGAGGGATAGCAACATTGCGCCTGCGCAGCGCTCAGCCCGGGTGGCAACTTCGCATCCGCATCAGGAGGTCGAGGTTCCGCCGGTCCATGCCGCCCGCCTTCGGCGTCTCGAGCACGCCGAAGATCGTCGCCCACCGCGGGTCGTTCACGAGCCGTCGGAACGACGGCCCCCGGAGCCCCCCCATGCCGATGTGCTGATGACGATCGACGCGCGAGCCGAGCGGCGCCTTGCTGTCGTTCAGGTGGAACGCCTTTATGCGTTCTTTCCCGACGATCTCCTCGACCGCGCGCATCGTCCTCTCGTACGCGCGCGGCGTGCGGAGGTCGTAGCCCGCCGCGAACAGATGGCACGTGTCGAGGACGACGCCCGTGCGGCGGGGCGCGAGCCGCAGGAGATCGCCCAGGTGCTCGAGCCGCCAGCCGACCGACGTACCCTGGCCCGCGGTGTTCTCGAAGAGCACGCGGACGCGCCTCGTCCGCGCGAGCGCGAGCCGCACGCTCTCCGCGGCGAGGCGCACGCCCGCCTCCTCGCCCGCGCCCATGTGCGCGCCCGGGTGGACGCAGAGGTACGGGATCCCGAGCACCTCACACCGCCGGATCTCGTCCACGAGCGCGGCGCGGGACCGCCGGAGCGTCGTGGCGTCGGTCGCGCACAGGTTGATGAGGTAGGACGCGTGGCTCATCGCGCGGCGGCCGTATCCGGCGGCGCGCGCCGCCTCGCGGAAGCGTCGCACCTCCGCGGCCCGGAGCGGCGCCCT
>DASUGR010000184.1:0-7283 GCA_036273915.1 Planctomycetota bacterium
TGATCTCGACCGTCTGTCCTCGCCCAGAACACCGCCTCGACGTTCGTTCCGTGGACTCCCTCGCCGAACGGCGTCGATCCTAGCGGTCCCGCCTTGCCCGTCGGTCTCGATCCTCGTGAATAACTCGGGCTAGACGCCGGCGTCCACCGGTGCCGCGGGGATCTCGCCGCGCAGGAGCGGCGGCAGCAGCTCCCCGAGGCGGCGCGGCACGAAGATCTCCGGGGACGCCGCGATCTCCGCGGCCGTCCACCAGCGGTGGCCGAGGATGAGATCCGCCTCCACGGCCTCGCGGGCGCTCCCGTCGATCTCGGCCACGGCGACGCGCACGAGGAAGTAGCGCTCGTCGGCCGCGTACCATCGGCCGAACATCTCGAAGACGTGCGCGCGGCGCCAGACGCAGGGCCCGAGCGCCACGCCCGTGATCCCGGTCTCCTCCGCGAGCTCGCGCAGCGCCGCCTCCTCGAAGTTCTCGCCGGCCTTCACCGCGCCGCCCGGCGAGCACCAGAGGCGCGTCCGCGCACGATTCGGCACGATGCCGTCGAGGAGCAGCAGCCGGTCGAGCCGGTCGACGACGAGGACGCGGGAAGCGGGCCTCGGCTCGGGGGTCAAGGCGCCCGATCCTACACGAGGCTCCCGAGCATCTGGCCCGCCGGGGCGATCCGCGCCCCTTTCGACTGCAGGTGAAGACGCAGACGCTACGCCCCGCCGCGGAAGCGCTCGACGATCGGGAAGCGGCGGCCGCCCCACCCGAACGCCTTCGCCGTCACCTTGAGCACCGGCGCCGCCTGCTGCCGCTTGTACTCCGTCGCCGACACGGTCCGGAGCACGCGCGCCACGACCTCCGGGTCGAACCCGCGCGCCACGATCTCGTCAAACCGCAGCCGCTCCTCGACGTGCGCGTGCAGGATCGCGTCGAGCACGTCGTACGGAGGCAACGTGTCCTGGTCGGTCTGGTTCGCGCGGAGCTCGGCCGACGGCGCGCGCGTGAGCACGCGCTCGGGGATCGCCGCATACCGTCGCGCGAGCTCGTATACCTGACCTTTATACAGGTCCGAGATCGGCGCGAGCGCCCCCACCATGTCGCCGTAGAGCGTGCAGTACCCCATCGCGAACTCGCTCTTGTTCGACGGCACGAGCACGAGCGCCCCCCACTTGTTCGCGAACGACATGAGCACCATCCCCCGCAGCCGCGCCTGGAGGTTTTCCTCGGTCACGTCCTCCGCCCGGCCCCCGAAGCCCCCCCGCATCTCCTCGCGGAGAAGGTCGTACCCGCGGGAGATCGGCACCGTCAGGAACCGCATGCCGAGCCGCTGCGCGAGATCCTCCGCGTCGGTCAGGCTATAGGGCGCGTTGAAGGGCCCGGGCATGCCGACGCCGGTCACGTTCGCGGCGCCGAGCGCCTCGGCCGCGAGGCACGCGACGAGCGACGAGTCGACGCCGCCGCTCATGCCGACGATCGCCTGCTCGAACCCCGTCTTGCGGAGGTAGTCGCGGATGCCGAGGACGAGCGCGCCCTTCACGTCGTCATCGGGGGGGGTTCCGGGGGCCGAGTCGAGCACCGTCTCCTCGACGAACGCCTTCGCGTGCGCCGTCACCGCGCCCTTGGCGTCCACCGCAAACGAGTTGCCGTCGAAGATGAGCTGGTCGTTCGCGCCGACGAGGTTGCAGAACGCGAACGGCACCTTGTGCCGCGCCGCGTGCGCGGCGACGAGCTTCCGCCGGCGCGCGGGCTTCTTCTGCTCGTAGGGCGACGCGGAGAGGTTCACGATCACGTCCGCGCGCGCGCGCACGAGGTCGGCGACGGGATCCTCCGCGTAGAGGTGGTCGCCGTGCTCGCCGGTCCACATGTCCTCGCAGATCGTCACGCCGACCCGCTTGCCCGCGATCGCGAGCGGCGGCCGCTGCGCGCCCGGCCGGAAGTAGCGCCGCTCGTCGAAGACGTCGTACGTGGGCAGAAGCCGCTTCTCGGCGACGACCTCGTGCGTGCCGCCGCGGACGAGCACGGCCACGTTCAGGAGCGGCTTGCCGGGACCCGTCGCGCGCATCACGGTGCCGAGAAGAAGGGGGGGTCCGGAGGCCGCCGCCGCGATCTCCGCGAGCGTCCGCTCGCACGCGTCGACGAACGACGGCTCGAGCAGGAGGTCGCGCGGCATGTAGCCGCAGATCGCGAGCTCGGGGAGGAGGACGAGGTCGGCGCTCACCCCGCGGGCCGCGGCGAGGATCCTCCGGGCGTTGCCCGCGAAGTCGCCGACCGTCGTGTTGATCTGCGCCAGCGCGATCCGCAAGGCCCGGAGCTTAGCATGGGGACCATGATCCACCGCGAGGAGTTCACGCTCCGCACCAAGGGCGAGACCGAGGTGCTCGATCTCACCGAGAACGTGCGCGCGCTCGTGCGGAAGTCGGGGGTGATGGAGGGGACGGTCCACCTCTTCGTGCCCGGGTCCACGGCGGGGCTCACGACGATCGAGATGGAGCCCGGGTGCGTCGCCGACCTCAGGGCCGCGTTCGAACGCGTCGCGCCGCGGGACGGGCACTACGGCCACAACGCGCGCTGGGGCGACGGGAACGGCTTCTCGCACGTGCGCGCGGCGCTCCTCGGCCCCTCGCTCGCGGTGCCGGTCGGCGGCGGCGCGCCGCTCCTCGGCACATGGCAGCAGGTGGTGCTCGTCGACTTCGACAACCGGGGCAGGGACCGGAAGATCGTCGCCACCGTCATGGGCGAGTAGACTCGCGGCATGCTGCGCATCGGAGCGTGGATCGAGCACCCCCACTACGGCCTCGGCCGGATCACGAACCACAAGGACACGCGCTACGTCGTCACGTTCCCGGTCGGCATCCGCGAGGTGGAGTCGCACGAGCCGGGCGTCTTCGAGGCGAAGGCGCCGCCGGGCGGCGACCCGATCAAGGACGCGCTGCGCGCCGTGCTCGAGGAGTACGGGATCGGCGGCGTCGCGGAGCTCGGCGGGCGCTGGGAGGGCGGCGAGATCATCGTGCGGCCGGCGAAGGAGGGGCTGAAGGAGCACCACCTGCCTGTCGACGCGCTCTTCCACAAGGTCGTGATGGTGCGCGACCGGCTGCGCGTCCTCGAGCAGAAGATCAACGCGCACAAGGGGCTCTCCGACGCCGAGAAGGTCGAGATGCAGCAGTACGTGACGCGCTGCTACGGGAGCCTCACGAGCTTCAACTTCCTCTTCACGCGCGACGAGGACAAGTTCAGCGGCTCGGGCGAGTGACGAGAGGGGGCTTCGGGGGCATGGCCGCCGAGGACCGCGCGCGCTGGGAGCAGAAGTACGAGGCGGGCGTCCACAAGGAGACCGAGCCCGACCCGGTGGTCTTGAAGGCGCTCGCGTTCGCGCCGCCCCGCGGCCGGGCGCTCGACGTCGCCTGCGGTCGCGGCCGGCACGCGATCGCGCTCGCGCGGCGCGGGTACGAGGTGGACGCGGTGGACATCTCGCCGCTGGGCCTCGCGAGCGCCCGGGAGCGGGCGGGGCACCTCCGGATCCGGTGGATCGAGGCGGACCTCGACACGTGGAAGCCGCCGGAGGGGGTCTACGCGGTGGTAGTGTGCGTGGACTTCTCGGACGAGCGGCTGGTGCCGCGGCTGCTGAGCGCGCTGGCGCCGGGCGGGGTGCTCGCCTACGCCGGCCGCCACCGCGGCAAGCGCGCCCACGGGCCGCAGCCTGGCGACGCCGCGCGCTGGTTCCGCTCCCTCGTGACGCTCCGCTCCCGCGACGACGCCCGACGCGTCGATTTCGTGGGCTTGGCGCGCCGTGCCTGACCCGGGACGTCTACAATGCCCGGTCTTCCATGACGGCGGAGGGCGGTGCGAAGGCGCAGGTCGGGCGCGGCTTCGCGCACGTCGACGCCGGCGAGTTCGAGGATGGGATCCACTGCTTCGACGAGGCGATCCGGCTCGAGCCGGGCCACGCGCGCCCGCACTTCGGCCGGGGGCTCTGCTGGCATCACCTCGGCGAGTTCGGGAACGCGATCCGCGACTACGACGAGGCGATCCGGCTCGACGCGAGCCTCACCGACGCGCTCCGAAATCGCGGCGACGCCAAGGTGGGCCGCGGCGACGTCGAGGCGGGGATCGACGACCTCGACGAGGTGATCCGCCTCAAGGCCGGGGACCCGCACGCCCACGAGTGCCGGGCACACGCGTGGCTGCGCCTCCACGACTTCGAGAGGGCTCTGTCCGACTTCGACGCCGTGATCCGTCTCGCGCCGGAGAATGCCGGTGCGCACCTCTACCGCGGCCACGTGCTGCACGAGCTGGGCAGGCGCAGGGAGGCGCTCGTCGCTCTGGACGAGGCGATCCGCCTCGATCCGCAGAACGCGGTCGCGATGCAGACCCGGGCAGCCGTCCTCCAGGAAGAGGGCGAGTACGATCGTGCCGAAGAGGACCTCGCGAGGGCCGGCCACCTGCCGGCAACGGGAACCATGAAGACGCAGAGACGTACGCTCGTGTCGGGCCTCCTGCAGGAGCACTTCGCGCCCGAGCCTGTCGACAACATCACGGTCACCGAGCGGACCTTCCCCTATCGCGTGCGGGCCGACCTCCAGCGCGCCGCGGATCGGCTGTTCGCGGACGGGACGACCATCGCGCACTTCTGCGGCGTGCTGCAGCAGTACACCCACGAGGGGCTGGATTTCGCGCGGCTGCTTGTCCCCAACCCGCACGACCCGGCGACGTCGGTCCCGCCGCAGTACGAGGAGATGGACATCGGCGACGCGCAGCCCGTCCGCTGCCTCAAGAACGGGCTCTGGCTGCTCCGCGAGGCCGACGAGCGTTTCGCCGTGCTCCTCGCGCCGGCGACCAGCTTCGGCCGTGTCTCCGGGCTCAAGTTCCAGATCGCGACGGTCACCGACCCCGCCGGCACCCGCATCACGCAGCGATTCTTCAAGCACCTCGAGGACGCGGTCCTCAGGTCCGACTGCTACCGCGGGAAGATCCTCTCCCTCGAGGCCGGCGACCGGTACTCCGGAGAGTCCAGCGGCGTCACGGTGCACCAGCTCCGCACGGTCGAGCGGGACGAGGTGATCCTGCCGAGGAAGACGCTCGACCTCCTCGACCGCAACGTCATCGACTTCACGCGCAAGCGCACGCGCCTATCGCGCCACGGCCTCTCCGCGAAGAAGGGCCTCCTCTTCTACGGCCCGCCCGGAACGGGGAAGACCCACACGCTCCACTACCTCGCGAAGGCGCTTCCGGGTCACACGACCCTGCTCATCACGGCAGAGCAGGTCGGCCTCCTCGACGAGTACATGACGCTCGCGCGGCTCCTCCAGCCGAGCGTCGTGGTGATGGAGGACATCGACCTGATCGCCCGGGACCGCTCGGTCACGGACGGGAGCTGCAGCGAGGTGCTCCTGCACAAGCTGCTCAACGAGATGGACGGCCTGCGGCCCGACGCGGAGGTGCTCTTCATCCTGACGACGAACCGGCCCGAGACGCTCGAACGGGCGCTCGCGTCGCGGCCTGGGCGGATCGACCAGGCGATCGAGTTCCCGCTCCCGGACGACGAGGGCCGGGCGAAGCTGATACGCCTCTACGCCAGCGGGCTGACGATCCCGGAGGACGTGATCGCGGCCACGGTCCGGAAGACGGACAGGGTGAGCGCCGCGTTCATCAAGGAACTGGTGCGCCGCGCCGCCCAGTTCCAGATCGAACGCGACGAGAGCGCCGCGGAGGTGTCCATGTCGGACATCGACGCCGCGCTCGACGAGCTCCTGTTCAGCGGCGGTTCACTCAACCGGAAGCTGCTCGGCGCCGACGCCGCGGGCCCGGAGTGATCCGGCCGGAGGTGGGCTGACGCGCACGCGGACGAGAACGCGCTCGCGAACGACGGCGCGGTCCCCGGACCGACGGTGCGTTCCGCGGACCTCGGGGGGCCTGCGATCCGAAGGCGTCTATTCCGCCGGCAGGGAGGCCGGCGGCTCCGCCGAGATCTCCACCCGCTCTTCCAGTTCCGTGTGTACGGGGGAGCAGCAGCCGATGCACTCGCGGAACCCGCGCGGCCCGGTGCCAGGCGTCTTGATCGTCCCCGCGAGGAAGACCCGGATCGTCCTCCCTCGGGCTTCGAGTTCGATGAGGCCCGTCTCGCCTCCCACGGCGTCCAGCTGGCGACTCTCCGCGCCGGAGACGCGCGCGAGGCGTACGACCTCCTCCCATCGGATCCGCCCCTCCAGCGGGCAATCCCCGACGACATCCCCCCGAAGGTCGTAGACCGTTGCCTCCGGGGATGCGCTGGTGATCACGAAGGCCGTCGTGTGACTACGCGAGCTCGTGGAGGCACACGCCGACACCAGCCCCGCGAGAAAGACGTACCGGATCGAGCGAAGATCGCAGCGCGCAAGGTAGTGCGTCCGTCTCATCACACATGCGATCGTAACCCTGGCGATGGATGTCGCAAGAGGGCATGTTGAAGTCGCGGGCGTGCAGCGTCCGGGAATCGACGCGTCGTGTGAATGCGAAGGACGCAGCGGTGCGTCGCGACGACGTGCCGCGGCGCGGCCTATCCGTCCTCCGACTCCTCCATCGCCGCGAGGACCTCGAGCGGGGAGCGCGCGTCGACCTCGTCGCTCGCGCCCAGCGCGTGCAGCTTCTCGTCCTGCGCGATCACGCCCTGGAAGAGGACCTCCGCCGGCTCGATGAAGAAGTGGTTGAACGACTCCTCCGGCACGCAGTTCGGCAGGAAGAAGAAGCTCCCGACCGGGAAGTCGACGAGCGAGCAGCAGATGTGCACCACCTGCGCCCGCAAGCCCTCCCACAGCTGCTCCTGCGTGATGTACCCGGCCTCCTTGCAGCGCACGCCGAACCGGCGCGGGTCGTCGTGCTGCTCCACCGCGTGGACCTGCGCCTGCGTCATGAAGCCGTGGCGCACGAGGATGTTGCCGATCCGCTCCGTCGCGTCCGTCGAGCCGCTGAACACGATGTGCCCGCGCTTGAAGAACACGGCCTTCGTCAGCGGCCCCGTCGTCACGCCGAGCAGCCCGTTCTGCCGGTTGTTCCGCACGTAGAGGAAGAGGTTGTTCAGGATGTCGCTGTGGAACGTGCCGATCATCGAGACCGGCAGCGTGATCGGGCGCGTCACGCCCTCGCCGCGGAACGTGATCGCGTGGCCCTCGATGCCCAAGTGTGAAAACGACCCGTCCGCGAGACCGAGCGCCTTGCGCGCGATCTTCGGCATCATGAAGGAGATGGAGGAACCGTGGGCCAAGGCCGTCCTGCGTATCGGCATGAGACGAAATGCGACTTGAGGGGGCCCCGGGGGCAGCGGCCC
>DASUGR010000185.1:0-4701 GCA_036273915.1 Planctomycetota bacterium
AGGAGGCGGCTCGCGAGCTGCGCGAGGTGCTCGCGCTCGACCCGGCGCACCCGGCCGCGCTCTACACGCTCGCGCAGCTCGTGGATGCGCACGAGGCGCTCCGCCTCTCCATGCGCCTGCTCGCGGCCGAGCCGACGGCGCCCCGCGGCCACCTCCTGCGGGCGCGGATCCTCTCGGACCCGGAGGAGCCCCTTCTCCTCGACCTCCCCGCGGCGCTCGAGGAGATCGGCAAGGCGCGCGCCATGAACCGCGACGAGACCGGGGGTTGCTTCGAGGAGGGACGGGTCCTCTTCCTGATGGGCGAGGTGGGGAGGGCCGCGGAAACCCTCGCCCGCGTGCGCCAGAACCCGTGCGCGGCCTCGCTCGCGGCGCTCGCGCTTTTCCGCCTCGGCCGCGAGGAGGATGCCTGCGCGCTCCTGGGCCTCGAGACGAAGGCGGGGCCCGAGGGCATCCTCGACGAGGGGGACACCGCGAAGCGGCTCGCCAACGAGAAGGACGAGCTCACGAAGCTGCTCCTGCTGCCGCGGAGCGCGGACTGGCGCCTCGCCCCGGTGCCCGCGCCGCCGTGCGAGGGGGTCACGTGCGCCTTCGAGGACGCGGACGGGGACGGGAACCTCGACGCCCGGGTGGGCGCGACCATCGTCCGGTTGCGGGGCGCGGAACCGCTCGGGACCGCGGCCGCGAACGGCGAGCCCCCTCCCCCGCGCCCCCTCCCCTTCCCCCGCGAGGAGGCCGTGCGCTTCGCGCTTGCGCCCCCGGACTCCTGCGACGGACCCCCGCCCGGCGCGACGTGCGTCGTCACGGCCGACGCGGACGGCGACGGGGACGAGGACCTCTTCGTCGCCTGCGGCGGCGACCCGACGCTGCCGCTGCCGTGGTGGCTCCTCGTCCGGCAGCCGGACGGGCGCTACCGGCCGGTGCGCGGCGCGCTGCCGCGCCGCGACGCGTCGATCGTCGCGCTCGCGGCGGCCGATCTCGACGGCGACGGGCAGGCCGAGGTGCTCCTCAAGGAGGGGGCCCTCCTGCCCGGCCATCCCGGCGGTGCGTGGATCGCCTCGCGGAGGCGGTAGCATCGGGCGCGTGGGCTCGGTTCTCTTTCCCGATACGCCGAGGGGGTTCCGGGGGCGGCGGACCCTGAAGATCGCGCTGCGCGGCGTGCACGTCCTCTGCGCCGCGCTCTGCCTCGGCGCGTACGCGTTCGACGCGCCGGGCCGCGGGACATGGCTCCTCGCGGCGGCGCTGTCCGGCGTGCTGATCCTCGCGCTCGACCTGCACGAGAGCGCGGCGTTCCTCTTCGAGGTGCGCGGCCTCGTCGTCGCGATGAAGGTGCTCGCGCTCGCGTTCCTGCCATCCGGGGGCGCGTGGCTCCTCGGCGCCGTCGTCCTCGTCTCCGTCGTGTCGAGCCACGCACCGTCGTCGCTGCGCCACCGCCTGCTCGTCGGCCGCGGCCGGGTGCGGATCTCGGGGACGCGCGGATAGCGACGCGGCCCGTATCGGGACCGCTCCTCGGCGCGCTTGCCGAGGCCCGCCAGGCGCGATCCGCGGGGCGCGCTCTGCATCCGGCCGGGAAATGAGGCACATTGCCAATGGATGCACCCGGGGGGCCGGCTAGCGTTTGGGGCAAGAGAAGAAAGGCCGCCTCCTTTCGGGGCAAGGAGTCGGGGTATGACTCGCATGGAGACCACGCTGTGTGGCTCGCTTGTGAAGACGGACCAAGTTGGTCCGGGGAGGGTTTCTATGGAGACCAGACGTCTCCTCATGCTCGACAGCGACGGGGCTGTCGAACGGATCTCGGAAGCGGTCCGCGACGCGGGCTACCGCTGCGATGCCGTCGACACGGAGGCGGCCTTCCGGCGCCGCTACGCGCTCGGCAGCCCGGCGGTGATCGTCCTCGTCATCGACCCCGGGGACGAGACCGGCGCGGGCGTGCTGCGCTTCCTCGCGGAGCAGATGTGCCACCTGCCCGTCGTGCTCGTCACGGGCTTCGACGCGACCGTACTCCAGGCGATCGGCCACCTCTCGAGGCTCCGCGGCCTCCGGATCGTGAGCGTCATCGGGAAGGCGGAGGCGCCCGAGTGCGTGCGACGGGTCGTGCAGTCGGTCGAATCCTGCGCCGCCGTCGGGGTCAGGGGCGAGATCCAGGAGGCGCTGGCGCGGGGGGAGATCCTGCCGCACTACCAGCCGATCTTCGATCTGCGCACGTTGGCCCCGATCGGCGTCGAGGCCCTCATGCGCTGGGAACACGGGTTCCTCGGGCTGCTGCCGGCCTGCGACTTCGCGCGGTCGGCGGACGACGCCGGCGTGTTCGACGAGATCGGGTGGAGCGTGATCGAGCGGGCGCTCCTGGAGTTCTTCGCGCCCGCCCATCAGGGCTGCACGCAGTTCCTGTCGCTGAACGCGTCGCCGCGGCAGGTCACCGAGCGCGGGTTCGCCGAGCGGCTGCTCGATGCGATCCGATCGGCGGGCGGGGACCCGGCGCGCGTCACGCTCGAGGTGACCGAGAGCAGCAGCATGGAGAACCCGGCCCAGGCCCTGGCGCTCTTCGGGAGGCTGCGCTCCGCCGGCGTGCGGCTCGCGCTCGACGACTTCGGCAAGGGGTACTCGTCCCTCTCGCTGCTCCAGCGGATGCCGTTCGACGTGCTGAAGCTCGACCAGGACTTCATGCGGAAGGCCCCGCGCTCGCGCGACACCCGCGTCATCCTGACGACGCTCGTCGGGCTCGGGACGAGCCTCGGGCTCTCGGTGGTCGCCGAGGGGATCGAGTCGCAGGCGTGCCTCGACCTCGCGAGGAAGTTGGGGGTGACGCTGGGCCAGGGGTTCCACCTGGGGAAGCCGGTGCCGCGCGAGGGGCTCGAGGCCCTCCTGGGGCGCCCCCGGAGGACCGGCGCGAGGAAGGCGCGCTCGACCCTTGCGGGGACGCGAGGGAGGCCACGCCGTTCCTGAGCCCCGGCTGCCCGGAAGCCGCCTCCGGGGGAGCGCCGCGGGCGCTACAATCCCGCGCCACATGCCTCGAGATCGCAGCGGCGTGGTGAGCGGAGCCGCGAGAGGAGGCGAAGGGGGTCCGGGGGGCGGGGCCGCGGCGCCGGTCGCGCGCGTGGCCGCGCTCACGTCGCTCGCGATGGTGGCGTTCGCCGCCAACTCGCTCCTCTGCCGCGCGGCGCTTCGCGACACGCGGATCGACGCCGCGAGCTTCACGGCCGTGCGGCTCGCGTCCGGGGCGGCGCTGCTCTCGCTCCTCGCGCGGAGGCGGGGCGGCGGGGGGACCGGGAGCTGGGGCTCGGCCTTCGCGCTCTTCGTGTACGCGGCGGGCTTCTCCCTCGCGTACGTGAGCCTCACGGCCGCGACCGGCTCGCTGCTGCTCTTCGGAGCGGTCCAGGCGACGATGATCGGCCACGGGCTGCGGACCGGGGAGCGCCTGCACGGCCTTCAGCTCCCGGGCCTCGTGCTCGCGTTGGGGGGGCTCGGGGGCGTCCTTCTGCCCGGGCTCTCCGCGCCGCCGCTCTTGGGGTCGCTGCTCATGCTCGGCGCGGGCGTCGCGTGGGGCGTCTACTCGCTCCGCGGGAAGGGCGCGGGCGATCCGCTGCGCGCGACGGCCGGGAACTTCCTGCGCGCGGTGCCGTTCGCCGCCGCGCTCTCGCTCGCCCTCCTCGGGCGCGCGTCGTTCGACGCCAAGGGGACCCTCTACGCGGCGCTCTCGGGCGCGGTGGCGTCGGGGATCGGCTACGCGATGTGGTACACGGCGCTGCCCTCGCTCAAGGCGACGACGGCGGCGACCGTGCAGCTGAGCGTGCCGGTCCTCGCGAGCCTTCTGGGCATCGTGCTCCTCGGCGAGCCGCTCACGCCGCGGCTCGTCCTCTTGTCGGCCGCGGTCCTCGGCGGCATCGCGCTGGTCATCCGGCGACGGCGCCCCCGGAGCCCCCTGTGATCGAGGACGGCGGCGCATCGCCCCCGCGGGAGGCGCTCAGCCGTCGTCGTGCAGCTGCGCGTAGGCGGCGTACGAGATCCTCGGCGGGTCCGCGCCCAGGGCCCGCAGCATCGCCAGCGCCTGCGCGCGATGGTGCGTCCCGTGCGCCGGGAGCTGCATCACGGTCTCCCCGATCCGGAACGTGAGCGGCGCGCCGGGCACGGGCTCGACGGTCACCGTCGTGAGCAGCCTCGCGTCGTCGCAGCCGTCGAGGTAGGCGTCGCGCGCGGCGATGCTCGCGTCGAGGAGCCGCGTCAGCTCCCCGAGGCCCGTGGTCTCCGGAAGGTGGGCGAAGGAGCCGTCGCCGATGCCGGTCCAGTTCTGGAACCACCACTGCTCCGCGTCGCGGAGGTGCGTGAGCGTTCTCCGCAGCGTCTTGAGACCGATCGGGAACGGCCGGTCGAGCTGCGCATCGGAGAGCGGCGAGGCCTCGATCACGCGGCGCGTGGCCCAGTCGCTGAAGCGGAGGTACTCGCGGAGCGTATCGAGGTCGAACCGCGCAGGCGCCTCGACCGCGTCCGGCACGGGGAAGCCGAGCTCGCGCCACTGGCGTTTCATCCGCTCCGGCCACGCGAGCGTGGGCCGCTCGCCGCGGAAGAACAGGTAGTCGATCCCGATCGGCGCCTTCCGCCCGACCGCGCGGAGCATGGCGATCGCCTGCGCGCGGTGGTGGACGCCGTGGTCGGCGACGTGGAGCAGGGAGTCGCCGAGCCGCAGGGCGAACGGCTGCCCGGTCG
>DASUGR010000186.1:0-9248 GCA_036273915.1 Planctomycetota bacterium
ATCTGGGCGGGCGGGCTCGCGATCTTCGCCGTCGTCCTCATCGTGAACGTCATCGGGGAGGCGCTTCGCGACGCGCTCGACCCGAAGCTACGACGGTAGCGCGGCGTGCGTGTGCACGTAGAGCGCGCCCTCCGCGCGCTCCGAGAGCAGCACCGCGAGCGTCTTGCCGGTGTACGTCGCCTCGAGCGGCAGCCCCGGCGCCGCCGCGACCGCCGCCAGCGCCTCGCGCGTCGGCTCGCCGTACCGCCCCCGCGCCTTCACGACCCGCAGCCGCACGCCCCCCGGCCCCGGCGTCCGCGGCACCGACGGGTCGAAACGCCGCAGCAGCGCCACCGCCGCGAACGCGCGGCGCCAAAGCAACGGCTTCCACCCGGCGATCCGGTCCGCGACGCGCACCGCCACCACCTCCGTCACCGCGCCCCGGAGCATGAGCCCCGCGAGCAGCCCGCTGACCGTGGTGCCGGTCCCCAGCGGCACGTAGATTCGCGGCGGCACGTTCTCGAGCTCGAGCGCCGCCACGAGGTAGCCGAGGGCGCCGCGCGCCGACATGCCGCCGGGCGGGATCCAGAGGACGCCGGGCCGCCACAACGAGAGCGCCGCGGCGACGGCCCCCGGAGCCCCCCCGGTTTCGACCACGCTGTGCGCCAGATCGGGAAGGAGCGCGAGGAAGGGGGACGGGCGACCGCGCCGCACGATGATCGCGTCGCACGAGCCGCCGAGCGCCCTCGCGTGGAACGCGGTCGCGTAGGCGTGGTGCGCCGACAGCGTCGACACGGTCAGCACTCGCGCCGGCCGCCCGGCCAGGAGGAACTCGAGGCTCCGCGGCTTGTTCCCCCCGCAGAGGTCGTCGCGCTTCACGAGGAGGTCGATCCCCCCCGCGCGCAACGGCTCGACCGGCGTCGCACGCACGCCCAGATCGACATGCGGGAACCGAAGGAGCCCCGGGAATCGCTCCACGAGCGGCTGCACGCGCACAGTCTACGCGCGGCACGGGAGTTGAAGACGGGCGGCAGGCTCCGGGCGACGTCCCGGAAGGTCGACACATGGAATCCCCGCACCTGCCTCGGGAAGAGACAGGGGATGGCCGGCGTGCGTCCCCCCGAGGGAGGATCGTGGGCAAGAGGTAGCGCATGGATCTGTCGGTCGTCGTCCCGACCTATCGCGAGGCCCTGAACCTCACGGAGCTCGTGCAGCGGCTCTGCGCGAGCTTTCTCTCGAACGGCATCGAGGGCGAGGTGGTCGTCGTCGACGACAACTCGAACGACGGCACCGAGGAGCTGTGCGCGCGGCTCGCGGCGGCCCACCCCGTGCGGCTCTTCGTGCGCCGGACGGAGCGCGGCCTCGCGACCGCGGTCATCCACGGGATGCGCCAGGCGACCGGGCGCGTGCTCGTGTGCATGGACGCCGACCTGTCGCACCCGCCCGAGAGCGTCCCCGAACTCTACCGCGCCGTCGCCGCCGGCGAGTGCGAGATCGCGATCGGCTCGCGCTACGTCGAGGGCGGCAGCGTCGAGGAGGGCTGGGGCCTCTTCCGCTGGCTCAACTCGAAGGTCGCGACGTCGCTCGCGCGCGGGCTCACGAAGGTGAAGGACCCGATGGGCGGCTTCTTCGCGATCCGGCGCGACGTGTTCGAGGGCGCGCCGCCGCTGGCGCCGCTCGGCTACAAGATCCTCCTTGAGCTCCTCGCGAAGTGCCCCGGGGCGCGCGCGAAGGAGCTCCCGATCGAGTTCAAGGACCGGAAGTTCGGCGAGAGCAAGCTCAACCTGAAGCAGCAGGTCCTCTACCTGCGCCACCTGCGCTGGCTCTACCAGTTCCGCTACCCCGTCCTCTCCGAGATCTTCCAGTACGGCCTCGTCGGCCTCTCCGGGCTCGCGGTCGACCTCGTCGCGTTCTCGACGCTCTTCCGCCTCGCCCACGTCCACCACCTCGCGAGCCGCGCGGTGAGCTTCGTCATCGCGGCCACGTGGAACTGGGCGTGGAACCGCCGCATCACCTTCGAGGGCGCGCGCGCCCACGCGCGGCTGCCGCAGTGGGCGGGGTTCCTGCTCGTGTCGGGGGTCGGCTTCCTGCTCAACTGGGGGATCTACTACCTGCTCACGACGCGCTCCTCCTTCTTCTTCTCGGTGAAGGAGCTCGCGCTCGTGGTCGGCGTCGTCGCGGGCTTCCTGTTCAACTACCTGGGCGCGCGGCTGCTCGTCTTCGGGAAGGCCGTGGTCGCGCGGGGCGCGCGCAGCCGGCCGCCGGCGCCCGAGCCCGAGTCGGCGCTCCCTCGCTGACGGGGAAGACAGGGGGTTCCGGGGGCAGGCGCTACCCTGTTCCCCGTGCACAAGCCCCTGCCGCCGGAGCTCACCTTCGGCGCCCTCTTCGGGCCGCGCCGCGAGTACGACTACTTCCGTGCCGCCGCGGCACATCCGTTCCCGGCGGACGCGGCGGACTTCGGGCCGCTCGTCGCGACGCGCCTCGCGGACCTGGCGCTCCTCGCGTACGTGCCGGAGCGCACGTTCGTCCGGGACGTGCTCGAGCGGGCGGGGTTCGCCGACGTCCGCTTCTTCCTCAAGCGGCGCACCTTCGGGCTGGCGGCCACGGCCGGCGGGACGGTCGTCGTCGCGTTCCGGGGCACGAACAGCCTCGAGCGGTTCCCGCAGAACCTGAAGCTGCTCCTCGAGCGGGAGGGCGAGGGGAAGGTCCACGCGGGCTACCGCGAGGCGGTCGACCTCGTCTGGCCGCGGCTCGAGGCGCACCTCGGCGAACGGCCGGCGTGGTTCGCGGGGCACAGCCTCGGCGGCGGCCTCGCGGTCGTCGCGGCCGCACGGTACGCCGCGACGCGCGGCGTCGTCACGTTCGGCGCGCCGCGCGTCGGCGACCGCGACTACCGCGACGCGTTCCCGGCGCCGGCATTCCGCTTCGTCAACAACGCCGACATGGTGCCGGACCTCCCGCCCGGCCTCGGCTACCGCCACGTGGGCCGGCTCCTCTACTTCGACCGCGACGGCAACCTGCGCGAGGGGCCGAGCCGCTGGGACCGGGCAGTGGACGTGCTCGAGGCGCACGTCGACCGCGCGCGGAGGACGGTCGACCGCTGGCGGAAGGGCGACTGGGCCGCGCTCGCGTACGACGGGCTCATCGACCACGCGCCGGTCCTCTACGCGATCCTCGCGTGGAACGCCTTCGTCGCGACGCTGCCGGGAACCGCATGACGGCCCCCCTCCACGTCCTCTACCTCGTGCCGTCGCTCGCGGCAGGGGGAGCCGAGCGCGTCGTCATCGAGCACCTCCGCCGGCTGCCGCGCGAGCGCTTCGCGCCCGAGCTCGCGGTCTTCCGCGCGGGCGGCCCCCGCCGCGCCGAGGTGCCCGCCGACGTCGCGGTCCACGAGATCCGCGGGCCCGGGCTCCTCGCGCGCGGCCTCGCGCTGCGCCGCCTTCTCGAGGAGCGCCGCATCGAGGTCGTATCGAGCCACCTCGCGCACGCCAACGTGGTGAACCTCGCCGCGAGCCCGCGGCGCGTCGCGCGCGTCACCACGGTCCACGCGGACCGGCGCGGGATCGAGCACGCGGGCCTCCGTTCGCGGTACCTGATGCTCCTGCAGCGCGCGCTCGCGCGGCGGGCGGACCGGATCGTGTTCCTCTGCCCGGAGACCGCGGCGGCGATGGCACGCGCGTACGGGGCGAGGCCGGCGCAGGTCGCGGTCGTCCCGAACGGCGTGGATCCGGACGAGCTTCGCGGGCGGGCGGACCTCGCGCCGCCGCCGGCGTGGCCGGCGGGCGGTCTCCGCGTGCTCGCGGCGGGCCGGCTCGCGGCGCAGAAGGGCTTCGACCTGCTGCTGCGCGCGTTCGCGATCGCGCGCGGCAGGGGCCTCGACGGGTCGCTGCTCATCCTCGGCGAGGGCGAGGAGCGCGCGGCGCTCGAGAGGCTGCGCGGGGAGCTCCGGCTCGAACGGGTCGTCGCGCTCCCGGGCCACGCAGGGAACCCCTACCCCGCGATGCGGCACGCGGACATGTTCGTGCTGTCGTCGCGCTACGAGGGCTTCCCGCTCGTCCTCCTCGAGGCGCTCGCGCTCGGCCTTCCCGCGCTCGCGACGGCGTGCCCCGCCGGTCCCTTCGACCTGCTCGGCGAGGGCGCGGGGCTGCTGCTCCGGCCGCACGACCCCGGGGCGCTCGCCGACGGGCTCCTTGCCCTCGCGGCCGATCCGGCGCGGCGCGCGGACCTCTCGCGGCGCGGCACGGAGCGCGCGCAGCAATACCGATGGGCGGCGGTCATCGACCGGGTCGCTGCCCTCCTCGAGGTCCCGCGAACGTCGTCGGACGCGAGGGCGTGAGGCCGCCCGCGGCCCCCCGGCCCCCCCCCGCGTCCTCCCCGGGCCGCCTCCGCGCACCCTGATCAGCCTTCACGAGCACCCGACGGACGCTTTTCGTCCTGCTCACGATTGGTCTCCACAATGCGGACCGTGGGACCATCGGAGACCGCAATCGTCGGGAGCCTGCCGTGCTGAACCTCGAGCACGCCCGGACGTTCCTCGCGATCATCGACGCCGGGGGCTTCCACAGCGCCGGCACGAGGCTGGACCTCTCCCAGCCGACCGTGTCGCAGCAGCTCCGGAAGCTCGAGGCCTACCTCGGCGCCCCGCTGCTGATCCGGCGGAGGGGGCGCATGACGCTCACGAGGCACGGCGAGCTCTTCCTGCCCGCCGCACGGGGCCTGCTCCGGGCCGCGGAGCGGGCGGAGACCTCCGTGACCGCGGGCCCGCCGGCGGTGGGCGCGAGCAGCAACGTCGGCGTCTACCTTCTGCAACGCCACCTGCGACGGTTCCGGGACTCGCGGGACCCGCCGCGGGACGTGTCGCTCCGGATCGGCGCGAACCCGGAGGTGCACGAGTGGCTCCGCAACGGCGCCGTGGACCTGGCCGTGGTCGAGTGGTGGCCCAGGGCCTCGCGCTTCGAGGCGCTCGCGTGGCGGCGCGAGCGGCTCGTCGCCATCCTGCCGCCCGGGCATCGCTGGGCGGGGTTCGCCGCGCTCCCGGCCGGGGCGCTGCTCGAGGAGCCGATCCTCGGAGGGGAGCCCGGAACCGGCACGGGGACGCTCTTGCGGGAGGTCCTCGGCCCCGCCGCCGGCCGCGTCCGGACCGCGGAGAACCTCGGGAGCACGGAGGCGGTGAAGCAGGCCGTGAAGGCGGGCCTCGGCATCTCGGTCGTGATCGAGAGCGCCGTCGAGGAGGAGCAGCGCACGAAGACCCTCGTCGTCCTCCCGATCGCGGGCGCGGCGCTCGCGAAGGAGATCCAGGTCGTGCTGCCGAGAGAGACGCCGGATCGTTCGCCCGCGCGCGACCTCGTCCGGGTCCTCATGTCGGAGTCCTGACGGTGGGTGCCGCGCTCGAGGTGAGAAACGTCTCCGTCACCTTCCCGGGCAAGGTCCGGGCGGTCGACTCGGTCTCGCTCGAGTTCCGCCGGGGGGAGCTCACGGTCCTCCTCGGGCGGTCGGGGGCCGGGAAGTCCACGCTCCTCCGCTGCCTCAACCGCCTCGTCGCGCCCACGTCGGGGAGCGTCCTCGTGCCGGGGCTCGGGGACCTGTCGGACCCCGGCGTGTGCCTCGAGCACCGGCGGCGCACCGGCATGATCTTCCAGCACCACCAGCTGCTCGGGCGGCGCACCGCGCTCGACAACGTGCTCATGGGCAGGCTCGGACGCTACTCGCCGCTCCGGAGCCTCTTCCCGCTCCCGCGCCGCGAGGTGCGGCTCGCGCTGGACTGCCTCGAGCGCGTCGGGCTCGCGGGGCTCGCGCTCCGGCGCGCCGACCAGCTGAGCGGCGGCGAACGGCAGAGGGTCGGGGTGGCGCGCGCGCTCGCGCAGGAGCCGCGGATCCTGCTCGCGGACGAGCCGGTCGCGAGCCTCGACCCGGTCGCCGCGCACGACCTGCTCGGCGAGATCCGGCGCATCTGCCGGGAGGACGGGCTCACCGCGGTGATCAGCCTCCACCAGCTCGAGTACGCGCGCGACTTCGGCGAGCGGATCGTCGGCCTGCGGGCCGGGAGGACCGCCTTCGACGGCGACCCCGCGGCGCTCGCGAGCCGCGGCATGCAAGGGATCTACGAGGATGCCCCGGGGCGGGATGCGTGCCCCTCCCCGGAGGCGCAACGGTTGCACGCGGAGAAGAGAACACGCCATGAGACTCGCATTGACGATCGCCGTCGGGATGATCCTCCTGACGGCCTGCAGCAAGTCCGGGACCTCTGCGGGACGAGACCCGGACGTCCTGAAGGTGACCGTCCTGCCGGATGAGAACGCGTCGAAGATCACGCAGGACAACGAGGGGCTGAGGAAGTACCTCGAGGGGAAGCTCGGGAAGAAGGTCGAGATCTACGCGTTCACCAACTACACCGCGATGATCGAGGCGTTCCGCAACAAGAACGTGGACCTCTGCTACTTCGGGCCGCTCTCCTACTGCATCGCGGTCGACAAGGGCGCCGAGGCCGAGTGCTTCGCCTGCAAGGTCAAGAACGGCCTCAAGTCCTACCGTTCCGTGATCATCACGAGCGTCGACTCCGGCATCCACACGCTCGCGGACATCCGGGGCCGCAAGATGGGCTACGGGGACATCGCCTCGACGTCGAGCCACCTGATCCCGAAGTGCGAGCTCGCGAAGGCGGGCGTGAACGAGGGCGACTACGCGGAGAGCTTCCTCGGGAAGCACGACGTGGTGGCCGTGAGCGTGCAGAACGGCGCGGTCGATGCCGGCGGGATGAGCAAGCCGATCTTCGAGGGGATGATCGCCGACGGCAAGCTCGACAAGGCGAAGATGAAGGTGCTCCACGAGTCGGCGGAGATCCCCGACTACCCGTGGGCCATGCAGAAGGACCTCGCGCCGGCGCTGAAGGAGAAGATCCGGGCGGCCTTCCACGAGCTCAAGGACAAGAACGTGCTCAAGCCGCTCAAGGCGGACGGGTTCGCGACGATCTCCGACGCCGACTACGACGTGATCCGCGAGGCCGCGAAGATCCTCAAGAAGGACCTCGCGAAGCTGGAGAACTAGGCCGTGACCGGCGCGACGGCGACGTGGGACGAGCAGGTCCTCGAGGAGCGCACGCACGCGCTCCGCCGCCGGCGGCTCGGGACCGCCGCGGTTCTTCTCGTCGTCCTCGGGAGCCTCTACTACGCGGGGTTCTTCGACGCGGCGAGGTACGGCCGCGGCATCCCGGCGATCTCGCGCATCATCGTGAAGGAGGGTTTCCCCCCGGACTTCCGCATCCGCGCGGAGGGGTTCCGGGAGTGGTGGTCGGGTGAAAGGGGGTTCGCGGCGGCGGTCCCGTGGGCGCTGCCGCTCTGGGACACCCTCCTCATGAGCATCGGCGGGACGACGCTCGCGGTCGTCCTCTCGTTCGGCCTCGGCTTCCTCGCCGCGCGCAACACGACGCCCCACCCCGCCGCGTACGCGGCGGCCAGGGGGATCCTCAACCTCCTCCGGGCGATCCCGGAGCTCGTGATGGGGATCATCTTCCTCGTGGCCGTAGGCGTCTCGATGCCGCCCATCCTCCCCGGCGTGCTCGCGCTGGGGTTCCACTCGATCGGGATGATCGGCAAGTTCTTCGCGGAGTCGATCGAACACTGCGACCCGGCCCCCCTCGAGGCGGTCCGCGCCGTCGGGGGCCGGGGGCTCCAGGTCATCTGGCACGGGGTGCTGCCGCAGACCTTCCCGCAGATGGCCGACGTCGCGTTCTACCGGTGGGAGTACAACTTCCGCGCCTCGGTGGTCATGGGGATGGTCGGCTGCGGCGGACTCGGGCTCCAGATCCAGGCGGCCCTCGCGATGATGGAGTACCGCCAGCTCACCGCGCTGCTGATCCTCGTGCTCATCACGGTCACGCTCGTGGACGCGACCGGGGCCTTCCTGCGCAAGAAGCTGAAGTAGATGGCCCGCATCGTCCTGACCCACTGGGTCCACGACGAGGTGCTCGACGTGCTCCGGCGCGCGGGCGAGGTCGCGTCGAACCCGACCCGCGGCTCGCTCCCGCGAGCCGAGCTCACGGACCTCGCCGCCACGGCGGACGCGCTCATGGTGTTCATGCCCGACCGGGTGGACGCCGAGCTCCTCGACCGGTGCCCGCGGCTCCGCATCGTGGCGGGGGCGCTCAAGGGCTGCGACAACATCGACGTCGACGCGTGCACGGAGCGGGGCGTGTGGGTGACCGTGGTCCCGGACCTCCTCACCGACGCCACCGCGGACATGGCGGTCGGGCTCATGCTCGCGGTGTCGCGCCGGATCGTCGCCGGGGACGCCCTCGTCCGCGCCGGGTTCCCCGGCTGGAGGCCCGTCCTCTACGGCGAGAGGCTGACGGGGCGCAGCGTGGGCATCCTGGGATTCGGGCGGCTGGGCCGCGCCGTGGCGCGGCGCCTGGGCGGCTTCCAGGTGAGGATCCGGCACCACGACCCCCGCGCGGAGGGCTCGATGCCCCTCGGCGAGATGCTCGCCTGGTGCGACCACCTGGTCGTCGCGGCGCCGCTGACGCCGTCGACGCGCCACATGATCGACGAGGCGGCGCTCGCGCGGATGAAGCCCGGCGCCTGCCTCGTCAATGTCGGCCGCGGGTCGGTCGTCGACGAGGAGGCGGTGGCGCGGGCGATCGAGACGGGCCATCTCGCCGGATACGCGGCCGACGTCTACGAGATGGAGGATCTCTCGCGCGCGGACCGCCCCCAGACCGTCGCGCCGGCGCTCCTCGCGCTGCACGAGCACACGGTCCTCACGCCGCACCTCGGTTCCGCGGTGGACGAGGTGCGGAGGGACATCGCGCTCGCGGCCGCCGGGAGCATCCTCGACGCGCTCCACGGGCGCCCGCCCCGCGACGCGGTCAACCGCCCCCGGGCCCCCTCCTGTTCCCAGGGAAAAGAGGCCTAGCTTGCCGCGCGCGTGCGGATCGTGAAGGGGAGGGGTTCCGGGGGCCGCGACGTGCAGAGTGCAGACGTGAACGGCGGGGCGGTGACCGCGATCCCGGGCACGCGCCGTCTCGCCCTCCTCCGCGCGAAAGACCGCGCGGTTCCGCCGTGCCGCGCGCCGCGCGTCGCGGATCGTCGGCTTTCCGCGACGAACCGGTCCCGGAACGACGCGCGCCGCACGAACGGCGCGCACGCGCCGAGCGCCCCGCGGGCGCGGGATTCCGATAAGGGAAGGAGGAGGTGCGACATGACGACGCTGACGATCGGGTCGGTCATGACCCCGGCGCCCCTCACCGTCTCCGAGGACGATTCCCTGGACCTCGC
>DASUGR010000187.1:0-7869 GCA_036273915.1 Planctomycetota bacterium
TGCGCGTCCGGCTCGAGCGGGACCCGGACGAGCGTGTCCGCGCAGCCGCGGCGACCGTGCTCGGCCTCGCCGCCGGGCTGGGGCGCGAGGAACCGCGCAGGTGCCTCGATCACGAGCTGGAGGCGGGCGACGAGTCCGGGAGGGCCTATGCAGCGCGGGCGTTGGCGATGGCCGGGCGTTTCGAGTCCCTGGAGTCGGCGCTGGACTCCGCGAACACCGCAACGCGAGCCTGGGCCGCGGCGGCCATCCTCGACCCGCAGGTGCCGCGGGCAACGCCCGAGTGGCGGCAGACGATGCGCGAGCTGGAGAGGGAGAACGTGCGGAAGCGGTCGCGCGCCGCAGCCGTGATCGACGCCTCGGCGAGCGATGCGGACCCGGCCGTCCGCTTCCTGGCCGTGCAGGTGATGGGGCAGAGGCCAGAGTGCTTTCGCGAGACATGGGAGGGGACGCTCGCCCTCGCGACGTCCGATCCCGACGCAAGCGTGTGGGTCTTCGCGGAGGTCGTCGTCCGGTACTGGGAGAAGCACGCGCTTCCGTGGGAGCAGCCACCCGCGGCGTCACGCCCGCCTCCCGATTGGCTCGATGCGGAGATGCGGGGCGACGGCCTGCCGACGCCGGTGGACGCCGTGCTGGGCGGCCGCGCCGTGTCGGCCGTTGCGAACGACCCGGGACTGCTTCCCTTCGAGCGCTGGTTCGCCGCGCGCGCGCTCGCCGCGGCGCGCTGACTACCCCGCCGCGCGGACGATGCGGGCGAAGCTGTCGGCCTTCAAGGACGCGCCGCCGACGAGGAGGCCGTTCACCTCGGGGGTCCTGAGCAGCTCGCGGGCGTTCTCGGGCTTCGCGCTGCCGCCGTAGAGGATCCGGATCCCCCGGCCCCCCTCCTTGAACAGGTCCAGCAAGAGCTTCCGGATCTGCGCGTGGACCTCACCCGCCTGCTTCGGCGTCGCGTTGAGGCCCGTCCCGATCGCCCACACCGGCTCGTACGCGACCGTGAGGTCGCCCGCCCGCTCCGGCGCGACGCCCTTCAACCCCGCGCGCACCTGGCGCTCGACGACCGCGGCGGTCTTTTTCGCCTCGCGCTCCTCGAGCTTCTCGCCCACGCAGAGGATCGGCTCCAGGTCGTGCTTCAGCGCCGCGAGCACCTTCCGGTTCACGAAGAGGTCGTCCTCGCCGAGGACGTGCCGCCGCTCGCTGTGGCCGCAGAGCACGCGCGTGACGCCCACGTCGAGGAGCATCGGCAAGGACACCTCGCCCGTGAACGCGCCCTGGTCCTCCGGATGGAAGTTCTGGGCGCCGAGCGTGATGTCGCCGCCGGCGAGCGCGGCCGCGACCTCCGCGAGGGCCGTGAACGGGGGGAACACCGCGACGTCCGCGGTCTCGAGCGGCGCCGGCAGCGAGCGCATCAGCTCGCCGGCGAGCGTCCGAGCGCCCGCGCGGTCGAGGTGCATCTTCCAGTTGCCGGCGACGAGCGGCTTCACGGCAGGACGGGGTGCGCCGTGCGCTCGAGCACCTCGCGGATCGCGAAGAGCTCGGGCACGAGGCGCGCGAATTCCTCGGGGACGATCGCCTGGCGCGCGTCCGACAGCGCACGCTCGGGGCTCGGGTGGATCTCGATCATCACGCCGTCGGCGCCCGCCGCGACCGCCGCGCGCGCCATCGCGGCGACGAGCTCGCAGCGGCCGGTGCCGTGGCTCGGGTCGACGATCACCGGCAGGTGCGAGAGCCGCTTCACGAGCGGCACCGACGAGAGGTCGAGGACGTTCCGCACCGCGGTGTCGAACGAGACCACGCCGCGTTCGCAGAGGACGACCTGCGGGTTGCCGCCGTCGAGCAGGTACTCGGCCGCGCACAGCCACTCGGTGACCGTGCTCGACCGCCCGCGCTTCAGGAGCACGGGCCGCCCGGTCTCCGCCGCGGCCTTCAGCAGCGCGTAGTTCTGCATGTTGCGCGTGCCGATCTGGATCATGTCGGCGTACTCGGCGACGAGGCCGATGTGCCGCGTGTCCATCGCCTCGGTCACGACGGGCAGGCCGGTCTCGCGGCCGGCTTCGCGGAGCATCTTCAGGCCGCGTTCGCCGAGGCCCTGGAAGTCGTAGGGGGACGTGCGCGGCTTGAATGCGCCGCCGCGGAGCACGTGGGCGCCCGCCTTGCGCGCCGCGCGCGCCGCGTCGAGGATCGAGTCGTCGTCCTCGACGGCGCAGGGGCCGGCGATGATCGTCAACCCCTCGCCGATCCGCACGCTGCCGACGCCGACGATCGAATCCGAGCTCCGCGCGTCGCGGGAGACGAGCCGGTAGGGGGACTTCAGGGGCACGACCTTCTCGACGCCCGGGAACCGCTCGAGCGGGACGTCGCGGAGCCGGTCCTCCTCGCCGACGACGCCGATCACGATGCGGTGGTGGCCCTCGGAGATCTGGACGGAAAGCCCGGCGGCCTCGATCGCCTTGACGAGGCGGTTCCGCTCTTCCGGGGTGCAGCCATGCCTTAGGACGAGGAACATGGGGGGGCTTCGGGGGCCAAGTGTACCCCCGCGCCTGCCCCGCCTCTAGCCGTTGACGGCCCCCGGAACCCCCTCACCTCGCCCCGCGCCGGAGGCCGGGTCCCGGAGCAGCTCGTCCGCCAGCCGGGCGTAGTCCTTCGCCCCCTTGGAGCGGGGGAAGGCGAACCCCACGGGCGCGCGCAGCATCGGCGCCCGGACGAGGTTCGCGTCGGTCCGGATGGGGGGGAGGACGCGGTCCTTGAGCCCGCCTCGGATGGCTTCGAGGATCTCCTGGCCGACCTTCAGCCGGCCGTCGATCTTGGTCGGCAGGAACCGGAGCGCCACGCCGCGGCCGAGCCGGCTGCGGATGAGCGCGACCGTGTTCGTGAGGTCGCTGATCGCCTTGATCGAGTAGGTCTGCGCCTCGATCGGCACCAGCGCCTCCTCGCACGCGACCAGCGCGTTGACGGTCACGAGCGAGAGGTTCGGCGGGCAGTCGAGGAGCAGGAAGTCGTACTCGTCGCGGATGGGTTCGAGCTTCCGGTCGAGGATCGTCTCGCGCAGGAAGGCGTCGAAGATCTTGATCTCGACGCCCGCGAGCCGCGGCCGCGCCGCGATGCACGAGAGCCCCGGGATCCGCGTCGTTCGGACCGCAAGCCGCGCGTCGAACTCCTCCTCGACGAAGAGCTGCTCGACGGTCGCGTCGTCGTCCTTCAGCTCGACCCCGAGCGACGACGTGAGGTTCGCCTGCGGGTCGAGGTCGACCACGAGGACCCTCCGGCCGCGCCGCGCGAGGGCGCCCGCGAGGTTGAAGGTGGTCGTCGTCTTCCCGACGCCGCCCTTCTGGTTGACGACCGCGATGCGGCGGCGGCGGACCGGCGCCGCGAGGCCGACGATCCTGCTCGCCTCCTCGAAGTCGTAGACGCGGTGGTTCTCCGGGTTGCGGCGGGCAGGAGGCAGCGTCCCGCGCTCCTCGAGCGCTCTCAGGTCCGCCTTCTCCACCCCGGCCATCCGGGCCACTTCGGCGAGCGTGAAGTGGGGCCGTATCTTGAGGATCAACGGGCATGATCCTACGACCTGTGGTGGGGGTCGGCAAGAGCGGTCCGGGCGTGACTTTCCGCACGCGGCCGAGGCCCGCGTAAGCTACGATCTCCGAAGGAGTTGCACGCGCGGGGGGCCCGGGGGCCGCCCGGGCGTGCGATTTCGCTCCGAGATGCCCAACTTCATCGTCGTCGAAGAGGGCGAGACGAGGCAGCTCTCGCTCGACAAGCCCGCCATCACGCTGGGGCGCTCGTCCCAATGCGACATCCCGGTGAAGGACATCCGGGTGTCGCGGACGCACTGCACGTTCCTCGTCCAGAACGGGGGGGTGATGGTGCGGGACGAGGGCAGCCAGAACGGCACCTTCGTGAACGGGGCGCTCGTCGACCGAAAGCCCCTGAAGGCGGGGGACCGGATCGACGTCGGGTCCGCGCGGGTCTACTTCGAGCGGATGCCGCGGGAGGGGGTCGAGGAGGACGTCACCTGGACCGGGGTCGACCCGGACCGCCTCTACAAGGCGCCCCTGCCGAGCGAGAGCGACCGGCTGCTGCGGCTGCAGCGGATCGCCGGGGCGCTCAACAGCGAGATGGACCTCGACCGCATCCTCAACCTCATCATGGACCACGTGGTCGAGCTCGCGCAGGCGGAGCGGGGGTTCCTCGTGCTCGCCCGCGAGGGGAAGCTCTCGGTCCCGGTCGCGCGCAACTTCCAGAAGGAGGACGTGATGAACCCCGAGGTGGGGTTCTCGCGCTCGATCGCGGAGAAGGTCGCGCGCACGGGCGACGCCGTGCTCACCGTGGACGCGACCTCCGACGACCGGTTCGCCGGGTTCCAGTCGATCAGCGAGATCGCGCCGCGCTCGGTGCTCTGCATGCCCTTCAAGGAGCACACCGGCACGACCGTCGGCGTCGTCTACATCGACAACCGGATCGCGCGCGGCGTCTTCGGCGAGGAGCACCTCCGCGCGCTCCAGAGTTTCGCCGACCTCGCCGCGGGCGCGATCCACCGCGCGCAGATCGAGCGGGAGCGCGACCAGGCGCTCCAGCGCGTGAAGGCGATGTACGCCGAGCTCCAGAACAAGTACGAGGAGCAGGGGGGCCGCCTCCAGGAGATCGAGCGCGCGCTCGAGCAGCGCACGGACGAGCTCAAGACCAAGTACAGCTACGGCCAGATCATCGGCGACAGCGCCTCGATGCGCCGGCTCTTCGGCCTCCTGGACAAGATCATCGAGTCGGACGAGGCGGTGCTCGTCGAGGGCGAGAACGGCACCGGCAAGGAGATGATCGCGCGCGCGATCCACTACAACAGCGTGCGGCAGAAGGGGCCGTTCGTGGCGGAGAACGTCGCCGCGATCCCCGAGACGCTCGTCGAGAGCGAGCTCTTCGGCCACATGCGCGGCGCGTTCACCGGCGCCGACCGGGACAAGCCGGGCCTCTTCGAGGTGGCCGAGGGCGGCACGCTCTTCCTCGACGAGGTCGGCGACATGCCTCCCGAGGTGCAGAAGAAGCTGCTGCGCGTGCTCCAGGAGCGCGAGGTGCGGCGCGTGGGCGGGAAGAAGCAGATCAAGATCGACGTGCGGATCATCTCGGCGACGAACCGCGACCTCCGGCGCATGGTCGAGGAGCAGGAGTTCCGGGAGGACCTCTACTACCGGCTGCGCGTGCTCGCGATCACGCTGCCCGCCCTGCGCGACCGGAAGGGCGACATCCCGCTCCTCGTCGCGCACTTCCTGAAGATCCACACGCCGTCGGGGCTGAAGCCGAAGCAGATCACGCCGCGGGCGCTCGCCGTGCTCGAGGCCTACGACTGGCCGGGCAACATCCGCGAGCTCGAGAACGAGGTGAAGCGGCTGATCGCGGTCGCGGGCGACGTGATCCACGAGGAGGACCTCTCCGAGCAGGTGCGGAAGGGGCCGAGGGGCATCACGGTGGCGTCGGGCGACCCGGGCAACGTGCGGGACCTCGAGGCGCTGGTGTCCCAGGTCGAGGTGGAGGAGATCCGGAAGTCGATCACGCTCGCGGGCGGGAACAAGACCAAGGCGGCGGAGCTGCTCGGGATTTCCCGGTTCACCCTGCAAAGGAAGATGGAGAAATACAACCTATCCTAGGGAAATGCGGGCGGCATGCAGCCGACGGGGCTTCGCCCCGCGGCTGATGCCGCGGCGTGCCGCGCCGCAGGGGCCCCCGCGGAGCCGCTCCCGCCCGGCGTGTGCCGCGCACCCTCTGATGCCACAGGACGGCATGGAGCCGACGGGGCTTCGCCTCGCGGCTCATGCCGCCGGTTCGCGCACCCTCTCGAGCCGCCGGCTCGCCCCCCAGCCCCCCCGGCTTCCTCTATTTCTGTGCTTCCGTGCTTTCGTGGTTAATTTCTCACCAGATGCGCACCGTACTCGCGCTCACCGTCCTCCTCGCCGCCGCCCGGGCCGACGACATCTACGGCAAACAGGGCAATAAGCCCTTCGCCTCCGACGTGAAGGTCGTCTCCGAGGGCGACAAGGTCGTCTACATCGACAAGTCGCTCAAGGAGCGCGCGTTCGCGAAGGAGATGGTCGGCCGCATCGAGAGGAAGCGGTCCGACGTCCACGAGTGCCTCGACCGGCTCGACGCCGCGAAGGACGGCGACGCGCTCGTCGCGGTCGCGAAGTGGGCCGAGGAGAGGAAGTTCGCCAAGGCCGCCGTCGAGTCCATCTACGAGCGCGCGCTCGCCGCGGATCCGAGAAACGCCGCGGCCAACACCGCGCTCGGCCGCGTCCTCTACAAGGACGAGTGGATGACGCCGGACCAGAAGGCGGAGCGCGAGAAGATGGACGAGGAGGCGGCGATGCTCGCCAAGGGCCTCGTCCGCCACGGCGACGAGTGGGTGACGCCCGAGGACAAGGCGAAGCTCGAGCAGGGCCTGAAGAAGCACGACGGCCGCTGGATGACCGAGGACGAGATCAAGGAGGCGGAGGGCTTCGTCAAGTACGAGGGCAAGTGGGTGAAGAAGGAGGAGCTGGAGGCGCTGAAGCTCCTCGGCCCCGCGCGGAAGGACACGGGCCTCGGCGACGCGCTCCTCGTCGCGCAGACCGACCATTTCCTCGTCCTCGGCGACCTCCCGCCCGACCAGCTGAACGACCTCGGGGCGACCATGGAGCGCGTCTACGCCGAGTGGAAGCGGGTCTTCCCGGACACGGACGACAAGGCGGTCTTCGGCGGCGCGAAGTACACGCTCTACGTGTTCAGGAAGAGCCCGCCCTACCAGAAGCTCGTGCGCGCGCTCTTCGACAAGCTGAAGGAGGAGAAGACCCACTCGGAGTCGTGGCTGCAGCGCGAGGAGGAGCGCTCGCGCGCGCGCCTCCGCGTCACCTCCTTCTGGGACGTGCTGCCCCTGCCGTGCAGCGCGCACGTGCAGATGCCCGACCCCTACGAGGGGCTCAAGTCCCACTGCGCCCACTTCGTGGCGAACGCGATCGCCACGCGGTACCAGCGCACGAACTTCCCGACGTGGTGGCTCAACGAGGGGCTCGGCTACTTCTTCGAGAAGCAGGTCACCGGCGCGATCCAGACCTTCAGCACCGACGTCGGCGTCGCCAAGTACGCGGAGCAGCCGTCGGGCGACGCGAAGGGCGACCCGTGGCTCGACGCGACCCAGTGGAACGCCCTGATCACCCAGCTCGTCCGCACCGGCCGCGACCCGCAGCTCGACACGATCAAGGGCAAGAACCTCTACGAGGCGGAGAACAAGCTGTCGGTACAGGACCTCGCGAAGGCGCACAGCGTGGTCACGTTCCTGATCCTCGACGACCCGAAGAAGTTCGCGGAGTTCTATAGGGACGTGAAGACCGGCAACGGGAGCGAGGTCGAGCGCGAGGCGGCTTCCGTGATCAAGCATTACGGGAGCTACGGCAAGATCGAGGAGCGCTGGAAGGCGTACGCGCTGAACGGCTTCCGCGTCGCCCGGTGAGGGATGGGAGGGGGGCTGGGGGGAACCGGCGCCCTCCGACACCCCTCCCCGGGCCCCTCCCCGTCCGCCTCCCCCGGGTTGGCGGATAGAATTGGTGCGTGAGGCGCCTCCCGGCCCTTCTTCTCGTTCTTCTGGCTGCCCCCGGGGTCCGGGCCGACCCCGCGGAGACGCCCTTCCTCGTGCTCCGGGAGCCCGACCCGGAGACCGAGAAGGAGATCAAGCGCGATCTCATCACCGAGAAGAGCCTCGGCGGCAGCGTGCGGCGGCAGACGCGGGAGACGCTCGCCAAGATCGGGCCCTGGTGCGTCCCCTACCTCGCGACCGCGCTCCGCAAGGAGAACGCGCGGATCAAGCTCAACGCCGTCCTCACGCTCGCGATGATCCGGGACCCGCGCGGGCTCGTCGCG
>DASUGR010000188.1:0-23536 GCA_036273915.1 Planctomycetota bacterium
GCAGGTCGGCGAGGCGAGCTACTCGTCGAGGAAGCCGCTCGGGCGCGTCTCGCGCCGCTTCCACGGGGCCTCGCGCCGTTTCTGGGGGGGTGCGGCGCGGAGCCGGACGTCGAGGACTCCCGGGATCGCCTTGAGCTCGGCGAGCAGCTCGGCGCGCGGCTCGACCTGGATCGCCCCGTCCGCGCGCATGCCGACGCGCAGGCCCGGCGCCGGCCGGAGCGTGATGCGCACCGGCTTCGCGCCCGGGAACCGGCCGAACGCCTCGCGGACCCCCTGCAGGTGCGCGTTCGGGCCCAGCTCGACCTCCACGAGCCCGGCGAGTTCTCGCGGAGCGTCCGCGGGCCGGTAGACGTCGTGCACCCGGACGGACACCTCCTCGCGCGAGGCATCGACGTCCGCCGCGAAGAGGAGCACCTCGTTCTCCTTCATGAGCTCGCGGTACCGCTGGAACGCGTCCGCGAACATCACGGCCCCCACGGCCCCCCCGAAATCCTCGATCCGGAAGCGCGCCATCCGGCGGCCCTCGTTCTTCCCCGACTTGATCACGCGCTCCTCGATGCCGACGACGATCCCGCCGAGCACGACCTCGGTCCCCTCGCCGCACTCCCGCACGCTGCGCGTCGTGAACGGCGCGAACTGGCGCACGAGCTTCTCGTGCGCGGCGAGGGGATGGCTCGTCCAGTAGCGGCCGGTGGTGTCCCGCTCGTGGCGCAGGAGCTCGGACTCGCTCCACGGCGCGGCGGGAGGCAGAGGGGGCTCGGGGGCCGGCCCCGCGCTCGCCGCGCCGAGGAGCGACATCTGGCCCATGCGCCGGTCGGCCTGCTCGGCCGCGGCCGCCCGCAGAAGGGGGTCGAGCGCGAGGACGAGCTGGGCCCGGTGGCCGCCGAGGTCGTCGCACGCGCCCGCCTTGATCAGCGCCTCGATCGTGAGCTTGTTCGCAACGCCGTGGTCCACCCGCGACGCGAAGTCGAAGAGCGACGCGAAGGGCTTCTTCCCGGCGCGCGCGCGGACCACCGCCTCGGCCGCCTGGCGCCCGACGCCCTTGACCGAGGTGAGGCCGAACCGGATCGCGTCCTCCTCGACCGTGAAGTCGAGGCCGCTCCTGTTCACGTCCGGCTTCCGCACCGGGATCTCCATCCGGCGGCACTCCTCGAGCGCCTCCGTGACCTTGTCCATGTTGCCCGCGTCCACGGTCAGGAGCGCGGCCATGAACTCGCGGGGGTGGTTGGCCTTCAGGTAGGCGGTCTGGTAGGTGAGCACGGCGTACGCGGTCGCGTGGCTCTTGTTGAAGCCGTACCGCGCGAACGTGGCCATCTTGTCCCAGATGCCCTCCGCGGTCTCCCTCGGGACGCCGTTCGCCGCGCAGCCCTCGAGGAAGGGGACGCGGTACTTCTCCATCTCCTCGGGCTTCTTCTTGCCCATCGCCTTCCGGAGGCTGTCGGCCTGCGTCAGCGTGAGGCCCGCCACCTTGTGGGCGATGAGCATCACCTGTTCCTGGTAGACGATCACGCCGTAGGTGTTCGCGAGGATCGGCTCGAGCCGCGCGTGGTCGTACGTGACGCGCTCGAGGCCGTTCTTCCGGTTGCAGTAGATCTCGTGCATTCCCGCGTCGAGCGTGCCGGGCCGGAAGAGCGCGATGAGGACGATCGCCTCCTCGAAGTTGCTCGGCTTCAACCGCATCAGGAGGTCGCGCATCCCGCCGGATTCAAGCTGGAACACGCCGAAGCTCTCGCCCCGGGCGAGGAGCTCGTAGGTCCTCGGGTCGTCGAACCGTTCGAACTCCGGGGAGCGGAAGTCGGGGGGCTCGACGCCGCCTTCGCGCAGGAGCTTCACCGCGTGGTCGATGAGCGTGAGCGTCTTCAAGCCGAGGAAGTCCATCTTGAGCAGCCCGAGCTGCTCCACGGTCTCCCAGCTGAACTGCGTCGAGACGTCCTCGCCGCTCCTGTAGAGCGGGAGGATCTCGGTGAGCGGCTCGTCGGCGATGACGATCCCCGCGGCGTGGGTCCCGGCGTTCCTGTGACACCCCTCGAGGCGGAGCGCGTAGTCGAGGAGCTTCCCCTCCTGCGACTCCTTGTCGTCGGCCAGCGCCTTCAGCTCCGGATCCTGCTCCAGCGCGCCCTCGAGCGTGACGCCCGGCCCGGCGGGGACCATCTTGGCGATCCGGTCCACCTCGGGCAGCGCGACGCCGAGCACGCGCCCGACGTCGCGGATCGCGGCGCGCGCGGCGAGCCGGCCGAACGTGATGATCTGGGAGACGCGCTCCTTGCCACCGTACTTTCCCTGGACGTACTGGATCACCTCCTCGCGCCGGTCGCGGCAGAAGTCGATGTCGATATCCGGCATCGAGATGCGCTCCTCGTTGAGGAAGCGCTCGAAGAGCAAGTCGTACCGGAGCGGGTCGACGTCGGTGATGCCGAGGCAGTACGCGACGAGCGAGCCCGCCGCGCTGCCCCGCCCGGGCCCGACCGCGATCCCCTTCTCGCGGGCGTAGCGGATGAGGTCCCAGACGATCAGGAAGTAGGCGAGGAACCCGGTGCGCGCGATGACGCCCATCTCGTGGTCGAGGCGCCTCCGGGCCTCCGCCGGCGGCACGGCGCCGTAGCGCCGCGCGAGCCCCTCCTCGCAGAGCTTCCGGATGTAGTCGGCCGCGTCCCCGCCGTCGGGCACGTCGAACCGGGGCAGCCGCGACCGGCCGAAGGGGATCGTGACGTCGCACTTCTCCGCGATCTCGAGCGTGCTCGCCGTGGCCTCGGGCAGGTCCTTGAAGAGCAGCTCCATCTCCGCGGGGCTCTTGAAGTAGAGCTCCTTGCTCTCCATCCGCATCCGGCCCTCGTCCTCGAGGGTCTTGCCGGTGTTGATGCAGACGAGAAGCTCCTGGAGGTCCGCGTCGTCCCTGCGCTCGTAGTGGTAGTCGTTCGTGCCCACCACGGGGCGGCCGAGCCAGCGCGACATCTCGACGCAGCCGTCGAGGCACGTGGCCTCCTCCCCGATCCCGTGCCGCTGCACCTCGAGGTAGTAGTCCTCGCCGAACACGTCGCGGTAGAACGAGGCGGTCTCCCGCGCGCGCGCCGCGTCCCCCTGCCGGAGCCAGTGGCTGGTCTCGCTCGAAAGGCAGCCCGAGAGCACGACGAGGCCCTCGGCGTGGCGGGCGAGCAGCTCCCGGTCGATCCGCGGCACGTAGTAGAAGCCCTCGAGGTAGCCCGCGCTGGAGAGCTTGATGAGGTTCCTCCAGCCCGCGTCGTTCTTGGCGAGCAGCGTCAGGTGCCAGCCGGCAACCGGGTTCTTCTCGCGGTCGTGGCGGCTCCGGGGGGCAACGTAGGCTTCGAACCCGAGGATCGGCTTCACCCCTCCCTTCCGGCACGCGTTGTAGAACTCGATCGCGCCGAAGAGGTTGCCGTGGTCCGTGAGCGCCAGCGCCCCCGCGCCCTGCTCCACGGCCAGCGTCACCAGGTTTTTGACCCGGCAGGCCCCGTCGAGGAGGCTATAGGTCGAATGCCCGTGGAGGTGGACGAAGCCGCTCACGGGCGGCAGTGTAGCCGAGGGGGGCCGCACGTCCGCCGGGGATCCGCGGGGGACCCGCGCGCGGTGTTGGTCTCGTGACCGAGGAGGCGGCAGAATAGGGGCCATGCGCGTGTTCCCGCTCCTCTCGCTCTCCCTCCTCGCCGCGTGCGCGACGACCTCCGACAAGACGAACGACGCCGGCGGTGCATCGAACTCCGCCGCCCCCGCCGAGAAGCGGTCGGACGGAACGAAGTCCGCGGTCGGCACCGAGGGCTACGGCGACGCGCGCCCGATCCCCAAGGCGACCGACGAGGAGATCGCGGAGTTCAACCGCATCTGGGAGCTGTTCCGCAGCAACGATACCGGTTGGCCGCGCGAGCGCGACCGCTTCAAGCGGCGCAGCGACGCGGCGGGCTACCTGCTCGCGGGCCACCTGATGCGCTTCTACATGCAGGCGAACATGGCGCGCGAGTCCTCCGCGAAGTCGCTCGTGCGCGCGAAGGACGAGATCGTCGCGGTGGGGGCCCCCTGCGCGCTCGCGCTCGTGGACCTGATGATCCTCGACCAGATCCCGATGGCCGACGGCCGCCACTTCCTCCCGGACGACCTCACGCGGCAGGACGCGCTCGACATGCTCGAGCGCATGGGCGCGCAGTCGGTCCCGGAGCTCCTGAAGGCGCTCTCGCGGAAGGACCTCGGCGTCAAGGGGCGCCGCCTCGTCGCGCTCGCGCTCGGCGGGACGAAGGACCCGCGCGCGTACGATCCGCTCGTGTCGCTTCTCCAGAACGACCCGTCGTGGCAGGTGCGCGCGGACGCCGCGACCGGGCTCGCCAAGCTCGGCGATCCCCGCGCGATCGAGCCCTTGACCGTCGCGGTGCAGAAGGACTCCGACAGCGCGGTCGTGAAGCGCGCGGGCAAGGCGCGCGAGGAGCTCCTGAAGGCGAGGAAGAAGGCGCCGTGAACGACTTCAAGATCACGCGGCGCGCGCCCGCGTGCGCCGTCAGCGGCAAGCCGTTCGAGCCCGGCGACGTAATCGTGTCGGTGATCCACGAGGAGCCGCGGGGGTTCGTGCGCCGCGACGTGCGCGAGGAGAACCTCGCGTCGATTCCGGGCGAGCCCTTCTGCGTCTTCCGCACGAAGCAGCCCCCGCCGCCGCCGCCCGCGAAGCGGATCGACTACGAGCTCGCGCAGGAGTTCCTCGATCGCATGCTGCGCGAGGCGGATCCCGCGCGCGAGCCGATCCTCTTCGTGCTCACGCTCCTGCTCGCGCGGAAGCGGCGCGTGAGGATCCTGAAGACGAAGCGTCTGCCGGAGGGCGACCTTCTCGAGGTCTCGATCCCGCGCGCGGAAGAGGACGAGATCGTCCACGTGCGCGCGCCCCGCCTCACGCCGGAGGAGGAGGCGCACCTCCAGCGCGAGATGGCGAGGCTCTTCAATTTCGACGTGGGGGAGAGCCCCGAACCCCCTCCCCCGGACCCCCTCCCTTCCTGACCCAGGTGGGAGGAAATCCCAGAATCGGGGTCCGCCGAGGGGGGCCCTGCCCCACCCCCCCTCCGTCGCCGTAAACCCCACTCCCGAAGGACTTTGAAAAAAGCAGAAAGCGGTTGCGCGCGTGGGGCAGGGTGGTATTCTGTGGGCGGTTGTGGGAGAAAGTGTAGTTGGGTGTGTGCGATAGGGCGGGCTCTTGGCGCAGCTTTTCACAGGCTCCTTTCCTCGGGCGTTGGACGGCAAGAACCGTCTCCTCATCCCGGCGGAGCTTCGTGATGCCCTCTCTCCCGAGGATCGGCAGGGTCTTTTCCTCATCCCCGGGCAGAAGTGCGTGCTCCTCTGGCCCCGCTCCTATCTCGACGCATACACGGACCGGCAGGGCGCCGACCCGTTCGGCAACCTCGCCTTCAACCGCGCTTTCTACTCGCAGATGATCTTTCGCTCGTTCGACAGGACCGGGCGCATCGTCCTGCCCGGCGAGATCGCGGAGCGGTTCAAGACGCGCGAGGTGACGATCGTGGGGGCGGGCCGGTACCTGGAGCTGTGGAGCCCGGACGACCTCAAGGCGAACGTGACCCCGCTCGACTTCGCCTAGCACCGTGATGCATCGGCCGGTGCTTCGCGCGGAAGTCTTGGGCTTCCTCGCGGGGCGGGACGTGCGGCTCTTCCTCGACGCCACCGTGGGGCTCGGGGGACACGCGCGCGCGGTTCTGGAGGCGCACCCGGAGGCAGGGGTCGTAGGCATCGACAGGGACGTGGAGATGGTGATGGTCGCGCGGGAGAGACTGGAGGAGTTCGGCACGCGGGCGCGCGTCGTCCAGGCGCCGTTCTCCGCGCTCGGCCGGGTCCTCGGCGACCTCGGCGCGGGCGCGCCCGACGCGATCCTCATGGACCTGGGCGTCTCGAGCCCGCAGCTCGACACCAGGGAGCGCGGCTTCAGCTTCCGCGCCGACGCGCCGCTCGACATGCGGATGGACCGCGGGGATCCGGACACGGCCGCGGATCTCGTGAACCGGCTCCCGGAGGCCGCTCTCGCGGACCTGATCTTCACGCTCGGCGACGAGCGCCACTCGCGGAGGATCGCCGCGGCGATCGCGAGGGAGCGCCGAAAGGAGCCCATCCGGACGACGGGCCGCCTCGCGGACATCGTCCGCGGGGCCGTCCGCGGCCGCGGCCGGATCGACGCCGCCACGCGCACGTTCCTGGCGCTGCGGATCGCGGTCAACCGCGAGCTCGACGAGCTTCGCGAGGGCCTCGACGCGGCGGCGGAGCGCCTCGCGCCCGGCGGCCGCCTGCTGGTGATCTCGTTCCACAGCGGCGAGGACCGCATCGTGAAGGAGTTCTTCCGCTCCGACGCGCGCCTCGCGGTGCTCACGAAGAAGGTCGTGCGGCCCGCGGACGCGGAGGCGCGCGAGAACCCCCGCGCGCGGTCCGCGAAGATGCGGGTCGCCGAGAGGAGGAAGGCCGTTGCGTGACGTCCTGCTCTGGGGGGCCGCGGTCCTCTTCCTGCTCGCGGCGCTGTTCACGGTGACCGTGCGCCGCGACGTCTACACGGAGGCGAAGCGGATCGGCGTGCTCGAGCAGCGCCTCCACGAGCAGAAGAAGAGGAACGAGAACGCCGAGATCGCGCGCGAGCGCCTCTCGTCGCCGGGCGCGCTCCTCGAGCGCGCGCGCGCCATGGGGCTTCTCGAGGCGGAGGGGGCCGGGGGGCCGGGCGGGCGATGATCGGGACGGGCGAGTTCCGCGCGCGGCGGCTCTTCCTCGGGCTCCTGGTCCTGCTCGGACTCCTCGTGGGACGCGCGGGCTACATCCAGCTCGTGCGCGGCGAGGAGCTCGCGCACCGGGCGTCGCGTCAGCACTTCCTCGCGGTGGACATCCCCGCGCCGCGCGGCCGGCTCGTCGACCGGCAGGGGCGCGCGCTCGCGGTCTCGTACCATGCGCGGACGATCGCCGCGGACCCGCAGCTGATCGAGGACACGGGCGAGTTCGCGAGCCGCGTCGCCTTCCTCCTCGGGGAGCCGGACGCCGCCCTCGGCTTCGCGAGGCTGCTCGCCGCGAGGAAGGACGAGGGGAAGCGGTTCGTCTACCTCCGCCGCCGCGTCGACCGCGAGATCGCGGCGCGCGTGGAGGAGGCGGGGATCCCCGGCGTGGTCATCCGGGAGGAGCCGCGCCGCGAATACCCGCACGGCCGCAACGGCGCGGCGGTCCTGGGCGTCGTCGGCGCGGACGCGGAGGGCCGGGTGTCCGGCCTCACGGGCCTCGAGAGCATCTTCGACGCGCAGCTGCGCGGCAGGGACGGCATCGCGTTCGTCCTCCGGTCGGGGCGCCACGAGTCGCTCCACCTCTACCCGGAGAAGGACCGCGAGCCCGAGCCCGGCCGGGATCTCGAGCTGACCATCGACATCACCCTGCAGGAGATCGTCGAGGAGGCGCTCGACGGGCTCGAGGCGAAGCACCACCCCCGCACGGCGTGCGCGATCGTGCTCGACCCGCGCACGGGCGAGGTCCTCGCGCTCGGCAACCGCCCGGCGTTCGACCCCGCCGACTTCCCCGCGATCGATCCGCAGTGCCTCCGGCTCCACGCCGTCCAGGACGCCTTCGAGCCCGGCTCGACCGTGAAGCCGCTGATCGTCGCGCGGGCGCTCACCTGCCGCGTCGTGCGGCCGGGACAGCTCTTCGACTGCGGTCCCGGCGTGAAGTACTTCGGCGGGCGGCGCCTCCAGGACGTGAGGCCGAACCACACGATCGACCTCGAGCACGTCCTCATCAAGTCGAGCAACATCGGCATGGCGCAGGTCGGCCAGGCGCTCGGGTGCGACCGGGCGTTCGCGCTGCTCGGGTCGCTCGGCTTCGGCCGGAAGACCGGCATCGAGGCGACCGGCGAGCAGTGCGGCAAGGTCACCGAGCGCAGGAAGTGGCACCCCGACTACACGCTCGTCTCGGTGAGCATGGGCCACGAGGTGCTCGTGACCCCGATCCAGCTCGCGGTCGCGCACGCCGCGCTGCTCAACGGCGGCCGCCTCGTGCGCCCGACGCTCGTCCGCGACGCCAGGAGGCCCCCGGAACCCCCCGGGGATCTCGCGCTGGACACGTCCGCGCTCGCGTTCGTGCGCCGCGCGATGGAGGAGGTCGTCGAGGAGGGCACGGGCAAACGTGCCGTCGTCGAAGGCGTCCGCATCGGCGGCAAGACCGGCACGGCGGAGAAGTACCCCGAGGGGTCCCGCCGCTACGTCTCGTCGTTCGTCGGATTCGCTCCCGCCCAGGACCCGCGGCTCCTCGTGCTCATCCTCGCCGACGAGCCGCAGGCCGTGGACGGGATCAGACCTTATGGCGGCGTCGTCGCCGCCCCCGTCGCAGGGGAGATCCTTCGCCGCGCGATCCCCCTCCTCGATCAGATCCTCGCGCCCTCCGAGCCCGGGGTCCGGCAGAAACTTGGCACTGTTACCGAAGGAAAGGTGCGTGTTGCGGCGGTCCATAGGTCTAGCGTGTGGGCCGGGGAGGGGGACTCCCCGGTCGCAAGCCGGAACCCGGACTCGGAGGGCGAGGGAACCCGTCGGAGCGGCGGGGGATGATGATGGGCACGGTCACGGTGCGGAGAACGGATTGGACGCTCGGCCGCCTGGCGAGCGAGGCGGGGTACGCCCTCGCCGGCGACCCCGCCGTCCGCATCACCGGCGTGACCGAGGACTCGCGGCAGTGCCGCGCGGGCGACCTCTTCGTGGCGCTCGCGGGGACGCGCGACGACGGGATCCGCTACGCGCGTGATGCCGCGACGCGCGGGGCCGCGGCGGTCGCGGCCGAGCGGGATCCCGGCGCCGCGCTTCCGTGGCTGCGCGTGCCGGACCCGCGGGGGTCGGTGGGGAGGCTCGCGGACCTCGTCTACGGGGATCCTTCGCGCGAGCTCCAGCTGGTCGGCGTCACGGGCACGAACGGGAAGACCACGACGGCGCACATGGTCGCGCAGCTCGTGCCCGGGCAGGTGGGCTTCATCGGGACGACCGGGATCCGGTACCCGGGCAAGGAGGCCCCCTCCGCGAACACGACGCCTTCGGCCACCGAGATGCGGCGGCTGCTCCGCGCCATGGCGGACGCCGGCTGCGTCGCCTGTGCGACCGAGGTCTCCTCGCACGCGCTCGTGCAGGGTCGCGTGGACGGCCTCCGCTTCCGCGCGGCCGTCTACACGAACCTCACCGGCGACCACCTCGACTACCACGGCACGATGGAGGCGTACGCGGCCGCGAAGCAGCGCCTCTTCGACCTGCTCGAGCCCGACGCCACGGCGGTCCTGAACGCGCGCGACCCCGCGTGCGGCAACGTGCGGACCCGCGCCCGGGTCGTGCGCTTCGGCCCCAAGGGCGTCGTGGTCGAGCCGTCCCGCACCCGGTTCCGCTGGCGCGGGCGCGAGGTCTGGACGCCGCTGATCGGCCGCCACAACGCCGAGAACGCGGCCGCCGCGCTCGAGGCCGCGTGCGCGATCGGCGTCGAGCCGCTCGAGGCGGTGGAGGCGCTCAAGGGCGTGCTCCCCGCCCGCGGCCGGCTCGAGGCGGTCCAGCAGGAGCCCTTCCTCGTCCTCGTCGACTACGCGCACACGGACGACGCGCTCGCGCAGGCGCTCCGCACCGTGCGCGAGGTCACCCGGGGAGCCGTCCACCTCGTGTTCGGCTGCGGCGGCGACCGTGACCGCACGAAGCGGCCGCGGATGGGCGCGATCGCGGCCAAGTGCGCCGACCACGTCGTCATCACGAACGACAACCCCCGCTCCGAGGACCCGGGGCGGATCGCGCAGGAGATCCTCGACGGGTTCCGCCGCAGCGCCCGCGTCCGGGTGCAGCTCGACCGCCGCGCGGCGATCCGCGAGGCGATCGCGGCGGCGGGGCCGGGGGACGCGGTTCTGATCGCGGGGAAGGGGCACGAGACCGGCCAGATCGTCGGGAGCGAGGTCCTTCCGTTCGATGATGTCCTGGTCGCCCGGGAGGAGCTCGCGGTCCTCCGGACGCTGACCCATGGTTAGCAAATAGCCCTAACCCATGGATAGGAATTGACATAGGACCACCAGATCTAGTATCTGGTTGTTGGAGGCGGCGTGATGGAGCAGGTTTCCGTCCACCAGGTCGCCACGTGGACAGGCGGGCAGTACGAGGGGCCGGAGCTGCCGGTCCGGGGGGTCAAGATCGACTCCCGGAAGGCAGGTCCCGGGGATCTCTTCGTAGCGCTCCGAGGAACCCGCGTGGACGGCCATGACTTCCTGGGCGAGGCGTTCGCGTCGGGCGCGGAGGTCGCGCTCGTCGACCGCGCGGACGCGGCGAAGACCCACCGCGCGATGGGACGCGCGGTCGTGTTCGTCCCCGACGCGCGCAGGGCGCTCGGCGACCTCGCCTCCGGCTACCGCCGGAGCCTCGACCTCACCGTGGTGGGGATCACCGGGAGCTGCGGCAAGACGACCACCAAGGAGATGCTCGCGCTGCTGCTCGGGCCGCGGGCCGTCGCCTCGCCGCACTCGTTCAACAACGACCTCGGCGTCCCGCTCACGCTCCTCTCCGCCGGACGCAGCCACGAGTTCTGCATCTGCGAGATGGGCACGAACGGTCCCGGCGAGATCGCCGCGCTCGCGCGCATCGCGCGTCCGCAGGTCGGCGTCGTGCTGAACATCGGCACGTCGCACCTCGAGCGGCTGGGCGACCTGGACGGTGTCGCGCGCGAGAAGCGTGCGCTCGTCGAGGCGCTCCCCTCCGACGGTTGCGCGGTCCTCAACTGGGACGACGAGCGGACGCGCGCGATGATGGACGTCGCGCCCTGTCCCGCCCTCTCGTTCGGCACGTGGCCGAACGCCGACGTGTTCGCGGACGACATCCGGACGAGCGGCTACACGCTCGCCTTCCGCTTCCTCCACAGGAAGCGCGTGACGCTCCGGCTGATCGGCGTGCACAACGTCCACAACGCGCTCGCCGCGTCGACGGCGGCCCTGCGCCTCGGCGTGCACCCGTGGGACGTGTGCGAGCGGCTGAAGCAGTACCGTCCCGCGCCGGGCCGCATGGCCGTGGAGGAGATCGGCCGGATCCGCCTCATCAACGACGCCTACAACGCGAACCCGCGCTCGATGGCGGCGGCGCTCTCGGAGATGAGCTACCGCGGCGGGGGCCGCCGGATCGCCGTGCTCGGCGACATGCTCGAGCTGGGCGAGGAGGCCGGGACGCTGCACGCCGAGGTCGGGCGGCGCGCGGCCCGCGCGCGGATCGACGTGCTCTGGGCGATCGGGCCGCTCTCGGAGGCGATCGCGCGCGCGGCGCGCGACGCCGGGCTCCGGAGCGTGCACTGGTCGCCGTCCGTGGCGGAGGCGCTCGAGCGGCCGCCGATCCGGGTGAAGTCGCGCGACGTCGTGCTCTTCAAGGCGTCCCGCGCGATGGCGCTCGAGCGGGTGTACGACGTCGTCAAGGACGGGATCGAGCAGCGGCGGCGGCCGGCGATGGAGCGGAGCAGCAGCTGACCCCATGCTCCACTGGGTCTTCGTCCCGCTCGCGTCCTGGTTCCAGGGGTTCAACCTCTTCCGCTACATCACGTTCCGCGCCGCCTTCGCGTCGGTCCTCGCCTTCCTCGTCGTCGTCGTCTGCGGCCCGGGCATCCTCTCCTGGCTGCGCGACCGCCGGATGCAGGGGTGCACGGACCACGATTCGGCCGCCCTCGGCACGATGCGCGCCGGGAAGCAGTCGGTCCCGACGATGGGGGGGCTCGTCCTCATCCTCGCCGTCGCCGTCTCGACGCTCCTGCTCGCGCGGCTGGACAACATCTACGTCGTCACCACGCTCTTCGCGTTCCTCGCGTTCGGCGCGCTGGGCGCCGTCGACGACTGGCGCAAGATCGTGCGGGACGGCCGGAAGGGCCTCTCCGAACGGAAGAAGCTGATCGGCCAGGTCGCGATCGCGGGCGCCGCGCTCCTCGTGCTCTACCTCCACGCAGGCGGCCCGATCGTGCGGGGCCCGGGGGTCGAGCCGAGCCCGTACCGGCCGCACGCCAGCGTGGCGTCACTCGAGGGGGGGTCCGGGGGCCGGATCGGGCCCACCGACGTCTCGAACCCGGAGGCGGACCACCGGACCGACCTGCAGGTGCCGTTCGCGAAGCACTTCTGCATCGACTTGGGCCTCCTCTTCCTCGTGTTCGGGGCCCTGGTCATCGTCGGCGCGAGCAACGCGGTCAACCTGACGGACGGGCTCGACGGGCTCGCCGCCGGGTGCGTCGCGACCACCGGGATCACGTTCGCCGTGGTCGCCTATCTGGTCGGCCGCGCGGATACGGCCGACTACCTCTATGTGTTCCACATCCCCGGCGCCGCCGAGCTCTCGGTGTTCCTCGGGGCGCTCGTGGGCGCCTGCCTCGGCTTCCTCTGGTTCAACGCGTTCCCGGCCACCGTGTTCATGGGGGACACGGGCTCCCTGGCGCTCGGCGGCGCGCTCGGCCTCGTCGCGGTCGCGACGCGGCACGAGCTGACGCTCCTGGTCGCCGGCGGCGTCTTCGTCGTGGAGGCCATCTCGGTCATCCTCCAGCGCCGGTACTTCCGGATGACCGGGGGCAGCCGCCTCTTCCTCTGCGCGCCGCTCCATCACCACTACCAGTTCCAGGGCCACCACGAGGTGAAGGTCACCGTGCGGTTCTGGATCGTCTCCATCCTGCTCGCGTTCCTGGCGCTCGCGCTCCTGAAGCTCCGATGAAGGTCGCCCTGGACATCTTCCGGCCCAGGACGCCCGAGGCGGACGCGCTCGGCGCGTTCGTCGCGGCGCTCGTCCTGACCGGGCTCGGGCTCATCTGCGTCTACTCCTTCGGCGGGGAGCAGGTCGTGCGGCAGGCGATCTGGGCCGCGCTCGCGGTCGCCGCGTCGATCGCGGTCTCGCGCGTCCCGCTCGCGACGCTCCGCCGCGCCGCGATCCCGGCGCTCGGCGCCTCGGCCGTGCTCCTCGCGCTCGCGCTCGTCCTCGCGCCGACGGTCGCCGGCACGAAGCGCTGGCTCGTGATCCCCTCGGTCGGCGTCTTCCAGCCGTCCGAGCTGGCGAAGATCGCCGTCGTCCTCTTCCTCGCGTCCCGGCTCGCGGACGCGAAGCCGGGCGAAGCGCTGCTCCCGCGCGTGTGGCAGGTGATCCCCGTCTGCGCGCTCGTGCTCCTCGCGCCCGACCTCGGCACGACCGTCTTCCTCGCCGCGGTCATCACCGCGCTCCTGCTCGTGGCCGGCGCGCGCGTCGGCCGGCTGCTCGTGGCCGGCGCCTCCGCCGCCGTGCTCCTGCTGATCGTCGCGTCGCAGGTGCCCTACATGCGGAAGCGGCTCGACTTCTTCGAGGGGGAGCTCAACTACCAGCAGGTCCAGGCCCTCATCGCGTTCGGCAGCGGCGGCCTCATGGGGAAGGGGCTCGGCGCGGGCCGCCAGAAGCTCGACTACCTCCCGGCGGGGCACACCGACTTCGTGCTGCCGAACCTTGGCGAGGAGCTCGGGTTCCTGGGCGTCGCGCTCGTCGGGCTGCTCTTCGGCCTCCTCTGCGTCTACGGCGTGCGCGTCGCGATCGCCGCGGCGCGGAAGCGCGAGATGTTCGGCTTCTTCGTCGCGTGCGGCGCCACGTTCCTCGTCGTCTTCCAGGCGGTCGTGAACATCGCGGTCGCGACCGCGGCCGCGCCGACGAAGGGGATCTCGCTGCCGTTCCTGTCGCAGGGCGGGAGCAACCTCCTCGCCGCGCTCCTCGCGACGGGCCTCGTCGTCAACGTCGGCCGCTCGCTGGAGGCGCGCCGGTGAGCCGGGCGCCGGTCCTGCCCCCGGAACCCCCTTGGATCGCTTCGGAGGAACGCCGTTGATCGCGCCGCTCCATCGCCCCGTGGTCGTCTTCGCCGGCGGAGGGACGGGCGGGCATCTCTACCCCGGCCTCGCCGTCGCCCGCGCGCTCCACGGCCACGAGCCCGTCTTCCTGATCCCGCCCGACCGGGGCGACGCCCTTCGGATCGCGGGCGAGTTCAAGACGGCCGTGCTCCGCGCGCCGCGCCCGGACCGCTCGCGCCTCCTCTACCCCGTCCGCCTCGCGACCGCGGTCGCGCGCGCGCGCCGGACGCTCCTCGACCTCCGCGCGTCCGCGGTCGTCGGGCTCGGGGGCTACGCGTCCGTCCCCGCAGCGCTCGCCGGGCGCACGCTCGGGCTGCCGCTCTACCTCATGCAGTGCGACGCGGTGGCGGGCCGCGCCACGCGGCTGCTCGCGCGGTTCGCGCAGGGCGCGGGGCTCGGTTCCGCCCGCGCGCGCGACGCGCTGCCGCAGCGGCTGTCGTGCCGCGTCACCGGGACGCCGCTCCGCCGGGAGGCGCACGCGCGCGCCGACCGCGCCGATTTCGGCCTCGACCCGCTTCTGCCGACGCTCCTGGTCCTCGGCGGCAGCCAGGGCGCGGAGGGGCTGAACACGCGGGTGATCGAGGGGCTGGTCGCGGCGCCGCGCGAGGGGTTCCAGGTGCTCCACTGCGCCGGGTCCCGCGACGCGCAGCGCGTGCGCGCGGCCTACGAGACGACCGGCGTGCGCGGCTGCGTCGTCGACTTCCTGCCGGAGATCGGGCGCGCGTACGCGGTGGCGGACCTCGTGCTCGCGCGCGGCGGCGCGTCGACGGTCGCCGAGTGCGCCGCGCGGGCGCTGCCGGCGGTCTTCGTGCCCTACCCGCACCACCGCGACCGGCAGCAGGCGTGGAACGCGCTCGACGCGGTCCGCGCGGGCGCCGCGCGGCTCGTGGAGGAGGATGCCCTCGGCCCGGCGGCCTTCGCGGCGACGGTCCTCGGCATCCTCCTCGACCCGGGGGAGCGGGCGGCGATGGCGCTCGCGTCCGCGCGCGTGGCGCGGCCCGCCGCCGCGGGCGACATGGCGGCGCACCTGATCGAGACCTTCGGGTCCGCGCTCGGCGAGGACCGGTGGCATGCGGAGCTCGGCGGATGATCGCACGGGAATTCCTCGACTTCTCGCGGCCGCTCCGCCTGCACATGCTCGGCGCGGGCGGCAGCGGCATGACCCCGCTCGCGCGCCTGCTCCACGCGCGCGGCCACCGCGTGTCGGGCGCCGACGCCCGCGAGGGCAAGAACGTCTCGATGCTGCGCGGCCTCGGCATCCCGGTCTCGACCGGCGAGGCCGCGGACACGCTGCCGCCCGGGATCGAGGGCGTGATCTTCACGGCCGCGATCCCCGCCGGGGCGGCCCCGCTGGCCGAGGCGCACCGCCGCGAGGTGCCCGCGCTCAAGTACGCGCGCGCCGTCGGGCTCCTCTCGCGCCAGCTCGAGACCCTGGCGGTCGCCGGGACGCACGGCAAGACGACGACGACCGCGATGCTCGCGTTCGTGCTGCGCGAGGCGGGTCTTTCCCCCTGCTGCCTCGTGGGCGGGCAGGTGCCGCAGCTGGAGGAGGGGGGGGCCGGGGGGACCGGGCGCCTCGTCGTCGAGGCGTGCGAGTACGACAGGAGCTTCCTCCATTACGCGCCCAACGCCGCGATCGTCACGAACGTCGAGGCGGACCACCTCGACTACTTCAAGGACATCTTCGAGATCCGGGCCGCGTTCCAGGCCTTCGCGGCGCAGGTGTCCGGCCTCCTCGTGGTGCACGAGTCGCTGCGCGACATCCTCGGCCGCGCGAGCGGCGTGCGCGCGCGCGTGCTCACGTACGGGCCCTCCCCCGAGGCCGATCTGCGCGTGACGCCCGTGCCGCCCGCGTCGTTCGTTGCGGGCGGCCGCGAGTTCAAGCTCAAGGTGCCGGGGTTCCACAACGCGCTCAACGCGTCCGCCGTCCTGCTGGCGACGCGCGAGCTCGGGATCCCGCGCGAGGTGGCGGCCCGCGCGCTCGAGCGCTTCGAGGGGGTCGGGCGCCGGCTGCAGGTCGTGGGGGCGCCGGGCGGCGTCTCCGTGATCGACGACTACGCGCACCACCCGACGGAGGTCGCCGCGGGCCTGAAGGCGCTGCGCGACCAGTACACGCCGCGGCGCCTGTGGGTCGTGTTCCAGCCGCACCAGTACTCGCGGCTCCGGCGCTTCCTGCCGGAGTTCGCCGAGGCGCTCGCGCGCGCGGACCGGATCGTGATCCCGGAGGTCTTCGCGGCGCGCGACGCGGAGGACGACCGGAGATCCGTGACGCCCGACGACCTCGTGAACGAGGTGAGGCGGCGCGGCGGCGACGCGGTGTTCATCCCCGACTTCAAGGGGATCGTCGACTTCGTCCGGACGCAGGCGCGCCCGGGCGACGTCGTGGTGACGATGGGGGCGGGGGACGTCGGCGATGTTGCCGGCCGGCTGGCACAGGCGCTTTGAGCACCGGGCCGCGGAGGAGCGGCCGCTGGCGCCCTTGACGACCTTCCGCATCGGCGGGCCGGCGGAGGTGTACGTCGAGCCGGAGAACGTCGACGAGCTCGCCGAGGCGATCGCGAACCTGCGCCGGAGCGGCATCCCGTGGCGCGTCCTCGGCGGCGGCAGCAACCTCCTCGTCGCGGACAAGGGCGTGCGCGGCGCGGTCGTCTCGCTCGCGCGGCTCGCCGGGATCCGCCGCACGGGCACGCTGGTCGAGGCGGACGCGGGCGCGCGGCTGATCGAGGTCGTCCGCATCGCCGCGAGCGCCGGCCTCGCGGGCTTCGAGAGCCTCGCCGGGATCCCGGGGCGCGTCGGCGGCGCCGTCTTCGGCAACGCCGGCAGCCGCTACGGCGCGATCGGCGATCTCGTCGTCGCGCTCGACCTCATGGAGCCCGACGGCACGCTGCAGCGGATCGTCCCCGGCTCGGGGTTCTTCCGCTACCGCCGCTCGGACGTCGGCGACCGGATCGTCGTGCGGGCGCTGCTCGCGGGGACCGAGGCGGACCCGCGCCTCCTGCGCGCCAAGGTGCGCGAGCTGGTGCGCGAGCGCAAGACGTCGCAACCCGGCTGGGTCGGCAACGCGGGCTGCATCTTCAAGAACCCGCCGGGCCACGCGGCGGGACGGCTCATCGACCAGGCGGGCTGCAAGGGCCTCCGCGTCGGCGGCGTCTTCGTGTCGCCCCGCCACGCCAACTTCTTCGAGAACGACGGCAGCGGCACCGCGTCCGACGTGCTGCGACTCGTCGACGAGGTGCGCGACCGCGTGCGGAGGGCGTTCGGCGTCGAGCTCGAGATGGAGGTGCGCCGTTGGGAGTGAAGGGGAAGGCCGACGCGGCCGCCTCCGCGGCGAAGGCGTTCCTCTCCTCGCGGCTCCTCTGGATCCTGCTCGTCCTCGGGCTCCTCTGGGTCGGGGCGCGGCGCGCGCAGGACAGCCTCGCGAGGGATCCGCGGTTCCTCGCGATCCCCGCGGGCCTCGACGCGCGCGGACCCGCGTGGGGCGGCGACGAGGTCCTCGCGCCGGTGCGCGAGGCGCTCCGGCGGCTGGGCCCGCTGAACCTCTTCGACCGGGGCTTCGAGGCGAAGGTGCGCGCGGCGCTCGCCGCAGTGCCGGGCGTCGCATGCGTCAAGGACGTCCGCCGCCACTGGCCGAACCGGTACGGCATCTCCTTCCGCCTCTACCGCCCGGTCGCGGTGGTCGCCTGGCGCGGGAAGGAGATCCCGGTCACCGCGAAGGGCGTCGCGCTCCCGTACGAACCCTACGCCCGGGCGTCCGACGGGCTCTTCCGGATCGTCGGCGTCGCCGAATCCCCGCCTGCCGCGGGCAGGGAGTGGCGCTCGGAGGCGCTGCGTGACGGCCTCGCGACGCTGCGGCAGCTCGCCCCTAACCTCGACCGGATCCATCCGCTCCTCCTCGGCACGATCGACGTCTCCCACGCGCGCGACCCGAGGAAGGGCGTCGCGCTCGGGGGCGACGCCCAAGTGACGGTCCTCTGGGGCCGCCCCCGCGCCGTCATCGGCGAGAACACGGTCGAGAAGAAGCTGGGCCTCCTCGAGATCGCGGCGTCGAACGTGCGCGCGGTCGCGGGCCGGATCGTCGACGTCCGGTTCGACACGCTCTTTCTGCGACAATCCGCGGAGTGACGATCCCGCCGCGCGAGGCCCTCTCGGGAATCCTGCTCCTCGCACTCCTCTGCGGCGCGCTGCTGGTCGTGCCCGAGTCCCCGGGACCCGGGCCGCTTGCGCTCGTGACCGGCCTCGCGGCCCTCCACGGCGCGCTCCTCTCGCCGCTCCTCGCGACGGGCCCCGCGTCGTTCGGCTTCCTCGGGCCCGTGCTCGCGCTGCCGGCGCTCGCCGCGACCTCGTACGGGCACCCCGCCCCGGCGCTCTGGGGCTCGATCCTCCTCGCCGCGTTCGCGGCCGCTTCCGGATCCGCGGCGCGCGCGCTCGGCAGGGAGAGGAGCGGCCTCTACGCGCCCACGATCGTGCTCGCGTTCGCGGCGCCGTACGCGCTCCGCTACCTCGTGCTCGAGTTCGGGGACGCCGCTTCGTCGGACGCATGGCTCCTGCTCTCGCCGTGGGCCGCGGCCCACCGGATCGCCGCGGGCGCGGTGCCGCCGGTGCCGGCGGTGCTCGCGCTCCTCGCGTGGCCCGTGTGGGCGATCGCGCGGAGGGGACGGTGAGGGCGCTCCTGCCGCTCCTCCTCCTCTCCGCTGCCGCCACGGCGGCGGTCGAAGCGCCGCTCGGGCCCTTCGCGCGACCCGGCGTCCCCGTGCTCCTGCGGAGCGACCGGCCCGTGGTGGTCGACCTCGAGGGGTGGACGTTCCGCGTGGACGGCACGACGCCCGTCTTCCCGCCCGTGCTGCCGTGCGCGGTGCGCGTCGATGGCGAAGAGGTCCTGCGGCTGACGGAGCGGCCGGAGCGGCTCAAGGGCGTTCTCCCCGACGCGCCGCCCGATCTCGCCGGCGACGCGATCCCGATCGACGGCGTGGCGCTCGCGAGCGGCGCGTGGCGTGCGCTCGACCTCTTCGACGCGGTGATCGTGACCGGGCCCGTGCGCGGCGACGAGCCGTGGTTCCCCTGCGTCGCGCAGTGGGTGCTCGCGGGCGGCTCGGTCGCGGTGGCCGATGCCGCGCGCCTGTTCCCCGACGGGACCGGGCTCGGCGCCGCGGCCGAGCGCATCGAGGACCTCCCGCCGCCGCGGATCCCCGCGCCCTCCAACGTGCGCCCCGACGTGTACGCGCTCGTGGAGGACGTCGCGAGCATGTCGCCGCCGTTCCGCGCGGCGCGATGGGTGGTCCTCGGCGCCGCGCTCGCGTGCGTGCTCCAGATCCTCTTCGCGGTGCGCGGGAGGATGCGCGCGCGGACGCTCGCGGCGGGTCTTGCGGCGGTCGCGCTCCTGGGCGCGGCCGCGGGGATCCTTCGCACGCGCGCGGACTTCACACCGGTCGGCCGCGGACGCATCGAGATCTCCTGGGCGGGCGGGGGAGCCGAGCGCGTGCGGACCTACCTCGTCTACGCCAACGCGGGTCCCGGGGCCTTGGCGCCGCACGCGCCGGACGCGCTCCCGGTGCTCTTCGGGAGCAACCGCGAGGCGTGGTGGAGGGGTCCCGGGGAGGAGGCGCCCGTCGGGGAGGGGGTCGTCCGGATCTTCCTCGTCGAGGAGGTGCGGCGGTCCCCCGGACCCCCCCCGCTTCCCCCCGGAGAGCCGCCCCGTGACCTCTGGAAGCGCGAGCGGCCCCTCCGCGGGGAGGTCCGCGCGGGCGCCACCCCCCTTCTTCCACCCGAGGCCGTGGCCGCCGTCCCGCTGCTCGTGGCCGTCCGGGCCGTCGTCCAAGATTGACACCCGGCCGGGGTGGCCTTACGTTCTTGGGCTTCCCATGAGGACCACGCCCATCCCCAAGCCCGGCGAGATCGAGAACCGCTGGTATCTCGTCGATGCCTCGCAGGAGGTGCTCGGGCGCGCCGCCACGCGGATCGCCCGGATCCTCCAGGGCAAGGACCGGCCCACCTACACCCCGCACGTCTGGACCGGCAGCTTCGTCGTCGTCATCAACGCCGGGAAGATCCAGGCGACCGGCAACAAGGACGAGGACAAGGTCTACGACTGGTACTCGGGATATCACGGCGGCCACAAGCACCGGACGCTCGCGCAGATGCGCGCGAGCAAGCCGGACGAGATCCTGCGGCGCGCCGTGCGGAGGATGCTCCCGAAGTCGCGGCTCGGACGGCGCATGCTGTCCGCGCTGAAGATCTACCCGGGCCCGGAGCATCCGCACACCGCGCAGAACCCGGAGCCCGTGACGTTCGCGAGGAGCGCCCGATGAGCGTGCAGTACATCTGGGGAACCGGCCGCCGCAAGACGTCGGTCGCCCGGGTCCGCGTGAAGCCCGGTGCCGGCGAGTTCAAGGTCAACGGCCGCGGCTTCGACGAGTACTTCCAGACGGACGCGGTGCGCGTCGTCGCGAAGGGCCCGCTCAAGGCGACCGGCGCGGGCGACCGCTTCGACGTCTTCGTGAACGTGAGCGGCGGCGGTCCCGTCGGGCAGGCGGGCGCGGTGCGCCTCGGCGTCGCGCGCGCGCTCCTCAAGGCGGACGCGACGCTCGAGCCCGCGCTCCGGGAGGCCGGCTTCCTCACGCGCGACGCGCGGATGAAGGAGCGCAAGAAGTACGGCCAGCGCGGCGCCCGGCGGCGCTTCCAGTTCAGCAAGCGCTAGCGAAGATCGGCCGCGGCCGGTCAGAACTTCTGGCGGCGGTGCGCCCGGCGGCGCTCCGGCCACTCGACCCGTCGCAGCACGGCCTCGACGTTGACCGACGGCGGAGACGCGCTGGGCACCGCGTTCGGAATCCCCTCGGTGGTTCCGTGCAGCACGAACCTCTCGCGGCGGTCTTCCTCGTCCTCGCCCGGCGGCGTCCCTGCCGTCCCGGGATTTCTCTTCGCCATGGGTCCCTCCTGTCGCGGACTCATTCTAGGTCCGCGCGGAAGCAGGGGGGAAGGCCGAAGCCCGGCGCTATATTGGCCCGGTGCCCTTCCTCGTGTGGGACTCCCCTGCGGGCAGGAACGTCCGGGAGCTGGACCGCGCGCTCCTGGTGATCGGGCGCGATGCGGGCTCGGACCTCGTCCTGGACGACGCGACGGTCTCGCGGCGCCACGCCCTCGTCCAGGTGGAAGGGAGCGCAAAGGTGACGGACCTGCGCTCCACGACGGGCACGAGGATCAACGGCGCGAAGCTCAAGCCCGACCTTCCCTGCACGCTCGAGCCCGGCGATTTCCTCCAGGTGGGCAAGGTGGTCCTCTCGTACCACGCCGCGCCCCCTCCCCCCGCGCCCCCCTCCCCTCCCCCGCGCCGCGAGGCCCCGCCCCCGCGGCACGCCCGCGGATTCCCGTGGAAGCACGTGGGGATCGGGGTCGCGTTCGTCGCGGTCGCCGGGGCCGCGGCCTTCCTCGCGCTCCCGCGCCGGGACGCCGCAGCCCCCGCGGCCGGGGAGACGGCGTCCGCTCCCGCGCCGGTCGAGAGGGCGCCGCGCGTCCCGGAGCCCGCGCCGGCGCCGCCCGAACCGGCACCGAAGGCGACGGAGCCCGACGCGCCGAAGGAGCCCGAGCCCGCGGCGTCGAGGACGCCCGAACGCGCGGGCAAGGGCGAGCTCCCGCCGCCCGACGCCGCGCCGGACCTGCCGGACCTGATCGAGGTCGACGGGAAGATCCGCTTCGCGGCGCGCGTGACGTCGCTCGGCGATCCCATCGAGGCGGTCGGCGCCGACGGGCGGCTCTACGCGATCCCGGCGAAGCGCGCCACGCGCATCGAGGACCGCGCCGATCTCGCGCGGCGTGTCGCGGTCGCGCGGCGCAGGCTCGCGCCGGACGACCTCCTTGGGCGCGTGGCGCTCGCGGGCTGGTGTCTCGACCGGCGGATGAACGCCGAGGCGCGGACGCTCGTTCGCGAGGCGCTCTCCCTCTCGCCCGAGGACAAGTCCGCGCGCGCGCTCGACGCGCGGCTCAGGGAGCAGGGGTGAGAATCGTCCTCACGCGCGACCCGGAGCGCGCGGACGGGCTCGCGGAGCGCCTCCGCGCGCGCGGCCACGACGTCTCCTGCGTGCCGCTCACGCGCGTCGAGGACGGCGTCCCCTTCCCGGACCCTTCCCGCTTCGACGGCGTGCTCTTCACGAGCGCGAACGCGGTCGCGCGCGTTCCGGCGAAGGCGCCCTGGCCGCGCGTGGGCGCCGTGGGGGAGGCGACGGCCGAGGCGCTCCGTGCGCGCGGCATCGCGGTGGATGTGGTGGGGGCCGGGGGAGGGAAGGAGCTCGCGGCGGCGTGGGGAGGGGCGCGGGGGCAGCGGCTCTTGCTGCCGCAGGCGGAGGAGGCGCATGGGGACCTCGGCGACGCGCTGCGCGCGGCGGGCGCGGAGGTCGTGGCCGTGGCCGTCTACCGCACGGTGGCGCGGGAGGGCGTGGACCGGGGGCCGTTCGAGCGCGCGGACCTCGTGTGCTTCTTCGCGCCGTCGCAGGTGCGGGCGTACCGCGCGCTGGCCGTCCCAACGCGCGCGCGCTTCTGGGGGGTCGGGCCGACGACGCGCGCCGCGATGGAGGGGCTGCCGCAGGTCGCCGACCTGCCCACCTGACCTCCCCCGGAGTTGCGGACCCCAATGCCGCACCCGGATTTCGTAAGTCATTGCCGATAAATCGATTACGCCAACCGTGCGGGTTATGGGATACGTCAAATCGGGACGTCGGTGGAGGCGGTGATCTCCTCGATCACGCGGTCGCGCTCCTTCTGCGAGCCGTCGCCGGGAAGGCCGCCCTCGAGCAGCACCCGGTGCGCGAGCACCGGCACCGCGAGCCGCTTGACGTCGTCGGGGACGACGAAGTCGCGGCCCTCGAGGAACGCGTGGGCCTGCGCCGCGCGCTGGAGCGCGCCCGCCCCGCGCGGCGACACGCCGAGCCGCAGCCGCCGGTGCTCGCGCGTGGCGTGGACGATCGCGAGCAGGTAGTCCCGGAGCGCGTCCTCGATCCGCACCGCGCGCACGCGCTTCTGCACCGCGGCCACGTCGGCCGCGTTCATCACCGGCCTCAGCCGGTCGAACGGGTCCTCCACCTGCTGCTCCTCGAGCATCCGCTTCTCGTCCTCGCGCGACGGGTACCCGACGTCGATCCGCATGAGGAAGCGGTCGATCTGCGACTCCGGCAGCGGGTAGGTGCCCTCGAACTCGAACGGGTTCTGCGTCGCGAGCACGACGAACGGCAACGGGAGCTGGTGGGTGACCCCGTCGAGCGACACGCTCGCGGAGTTCATCGCCTCGAGCAGCGCCGACTGCGTGCGCGGCGTCGTCCGGTTGATCTCGTCCGCGAGCACGACGTGCGCGAACACGGGACCCGGCCGGAACTCGAAGTCGCCCGTGCGCTGGTTGAAGACCGACGTCCCGAGGAGGTCCGACGGGAGCAGGTCCGGCGTGAACTGGATCCGCGTGAAGGTCGCGTCGACCGACCGCGCCAGCGCGCGGGCGAGCAGCGTCTTCCCGACCCCGGGCACGTCCTCGAGCAGCAGGTGGCCCTGGGCGAAGAAGGCCGTGAGCGCGAGGCGGATGACCTTCGGCTTCCCGAGGAAGACCGATCCGATCGCGCGCTCGAGCTGCGCCGCGCCGCCGCGCGCCTCCGCCGTCACCGCCACCGGCCTTTCCAACGGGACTGGTGGCAAAAGGTTCTCAGGCGCATGCGCGGCAGA
>DASUGR010000189.1:0-8273 GCA_036273915.1 Planctomycetota bacterium
AGGACGGCGTCGGGCCGGGCGTCGAACGCCGCGGCGGTGGCCGACAGCCGCCCCGGCAGCATGAGGTCGTCGTCGTCGAGGACCGCGCAGATCTCCCCGCGGGCCTCCGCGAGCCCCTTGTTGCGCGCGCCGGCGGGGCCCCGCGATGCGTCGAGCCGGAGGAGGCGGATCCGGGGATCCTTGAGCTCCTCGACGACGCGGCGCGCGCCGTCGTCGTCCGACCCGTCGTCCACGACGATGTGCTCGAAGTCCGTGAAATCCTGCGCGAGGGAGGACCGGAGCGCCTCCCGGAGCACCCCCGGGCGGCCCCTCGTCGCGGTCAGGATCGTGAAACGGGCCATCCCATGGGAAACATCGGCCGGAAGGGGGGGACAGGTCCCAGCCCCGGAGCCGGGGACGCGGGGGGGGGGCCCTACAAGATGGGGCGGCGTGGCGAACTTCTTCCGGGACAACGCCGACCTCCGCCGGCGGATCGCGTCCGCCTCGTGGGCGCGCATCCTGCCCGCCCTGGAGCGCGATTTCACCGACCCGCACGAGCTGGCGCCGAAGAGCCTCGAGGAGGCGGTCGAGCAGATCGAGATGGTGCTCGACATGGTCGGCTCGCTGGCGGCCGAGGAGGTGGCCCCGCACGCGGCCGAGGTGGACCGGGTCGGCGCGCGGCTCGTGAACGGCAGGGTCGTTTACCCGGAGCCGATCCAGCGCGCGTTCCGGATGCTCTCCGAGGCCGGGCTCATGGGGTTCACGCTGCCGCGGGAGTTCGGCGGCATGAACCTAGGGGTCACGGCGTACACCGCCGCGGTCGAGATGATCGCCCGCGCCGACGCGTCGCTCATGACGCTCTTCGCGCTGCAGGGGTGCGGCGAGACGATCCACCGCTTCGCCCCGCGGCCCGTGCAGGAGCGCTACCTGCCGAGGCTCTGCACCGGCGAGATCACGCCCTGCATGGCGCTCACGGAGCCGAACGCCGGGAGCGCGCTCGGCGCCGTCTCGACCCGCGCGACGCTCCTGCCCGACGGGACGTGGCGCCTCAACGGGAGCAAGTGCTTCATCACCAACGGCGGCGCGGACCTCCTGCTCGTGCTCGCGCGCTCCGAGGAGGGGAAGCCCGGCGGCGAGGGGCTCTCCCTCTTCGCGGTCGAGCGCGGAAGCGGGATCGAGGTCGGCAAGCTCGAGGACAAGCTCGGCATCCACGGCTCGGCCACGGCGACCGTCAACCTCGCCGATGTTCCGGGCATCCTGCTCGGCCGGCGCGGCGAGGGGCTCTACAAGGTGACGCTTTCGCTCCTCCACAACGTGCGGCTTGAGGTCGCGGCGCAGGCGGTCGGGATCGCGCAGGCGGCGCAGGTCGCGTCGGTCCGCTACGCGAACGAGCGGCAGCAGTTCGGGCGGTCGATCGAGCAGTTCGCGCCGGTGCGCGCGATGCTCTTCGACAACGCGACCGAGATCGAGGCGGCGCGCGCGATCGTCGTGACGACCGCGTCCGTCGTCGACAGGAAGCGCGGCCTCGAGCGCGCGGGCGGCGGCGAGGAGCTGCAGCGCTACGAGCGGCTCGCGGAACTCCTGACGCCGCTCTCGAAGTACTACGCGTGCGAGATGGTGAACTCCGTGACGTCGCGGGCCATCCAGATCCACGGCGGCTACGGCTACTCCCGCGAGTACCCGGTCGAGCGCCACTTCCGCGACGGCCGCATCACGAGCATCTACGAGGGCACGAGCGAGATCCAGGTCGGCGCGATGATCGAGCCGCTGCTCAAGGGCGGGCTGCCGCTGCTCTTCGAGGAGCCGCTCTCCGACGCCCCCGAACCCCCCTGTGCCTCCGGCGCGCTCGGCGTGCTCCGCGCCAACTACGAGATGATGGTCCAGGCCGCCGAGGCCGCCGCGAGGGCCGATCGCTTCGCCCACCAGGGCTGGGCGCGGCAGTTCGCGGACGCGGTCGCGTCGATCCTCTCCGGCCTCGTCTTCCTGAACGACGCGACGAAGGACGAGCGGAGCGCGATCCTCGCGAAGCGGCAAGCGCACGAGGGGCGGCGGCTGGCGGAGACGCTCCTGCGCGTCGTGCGCGAGGGGGACCGGGCGCCCTTCGACGACGATTCGTTCGGGCCCGTGATCGGGACCTACCGGTGACGATCCGCTTCTGCCCCATGTGCGGGGCGGGGGGCCTCGCGTGGCGCGTGCCGCGCCGCGACGACCGGCCCCGGCAGACGTGCGTCGCGTGCGGGTACGTCCACTACGTGGGCCCGGCGCTCGCGGCGGGCGTGATCCTCCGCGACGGGACGAACCTCTGCCTCGTCCGCCGCGCGCACGACCCCGGATTCGGGAAGTGGACGTTCCCGGGCGGGTTCGTCGACGTGGGCGAGACGCCCGCGCAGGCCGCGCTGCGCGAGCTCTGCGAGGAGACGGGCCTCAAGGGGGAGATCGACCGGTTCGTCGGCGTGTACCCGTCCTGCGGGCCGCAGGGGAGGCCCGTCGTGATCGTCGTCTACGCGGGGCACCTGAAGGGAGGGGGGCCGGGGGCGAGCGACGAGGTGCAGGAGGTGCGCTGGTTCGGGCCCTCGGACCTGCCGTGGGACGAGTTCGCGTTCCCGTCGACCGTCACCGCGCTCCGGGACTTCCTCACGAGCGCTCCTCCGAGAGCTCCAGCGTGACGCGGAAGGCGCCGTCCTTCGTGAGCACGATGAACTCGACGTTCTGCGGCCGCCGCTCGGCGACGATCTGCATGACCTGCTCGAAGTCGTCCTTCGACGTCACGCGGTAGCCGACGCCGGGCCAGCGGACGCTCAGGATGACGTCGCCGGGCAGCAGGCGGTTCGCCTCGTCGCGCTGGTCCGCGGCCGAGCCCTCCTGGATGCGCGTCACCACGACGCCCTGGATGCGCGGCGAGAGCCCGAGCGTCTTCGCCTCGGTCGGCGTGAGGTCCGTGACCTCGATCCCGATCGTGTAGTCGGGTTCCTCCCCGACCTCCACGTCGACCGTCCTGCGCTCCCCCTTGGCGACGTAGGTGACCTTGACGTGGCCGCCCGGCCCCGCCTGGGCGAGCCTCGCATGGAGCACGCTGATGTCGCGCAGGGGCCGTCCGTCCACCTCGACGATCGTCGAAGCGGGCGGGATGCCGGCGCGCGCGGCGGGCGAGTCCTTTTCCACCTGCATCACGCGAAATCCGCCCGCGGCGTCGATCTTCTCGGCCTCGAGCTGGTCCGCCGAGGCCGTGATCCCGTGGATCCCGAGCCACCCGCGGCGCGCCTCGCCCCGCTCGATGAGCGAGATCGCGACGGTGCGCGCGAGGTTGATCGGGATCGAGAAGCCGACGCCGACGTTGGCGCCCGTCGCGCCCTGGATCGCGGTGTTGATGCCGACGACCTGGCCGTCGAGGTTGATGAGCGGGCCGCCGCTGTTGCCGGGGTTGAGCGCGGCGTCGGTCTGGATGAAGTCCTCCGCGTTGCTCCTCCCGACGCCGCTGCGGCCGGTCGCGCTGACGACGCCGTACGACACGCTCGCCGCGAGCTCGAACGGCGACCCGATCGCGATGACCAGCTCGCCCACCTCGAGGCCGTCGCTGTCGCCGAGCGCGGCCACCGGCCAGTCGCCCTTGTGGGGGTCGAGGATCTGGATCACGGCGACGTCGGTCCGGCTGTCGGCCCCGAGCGTGCGGATCTGGTCGAACTTCCGGCCGTCCTCGAGCTGGACCTCGAGCTGGCCCCGGAGGACGTGGCGGTTCGTGAGGATATGGCCTTCGTTCGAGATGATGAAGCCCGACCCCGAGGCGAGCTGCCGGCGCCCCGTGTACGACCGCCCCCAGCTGACGATCTTCACGACGGCGGGGCGGACCTTCTTCGTCGCCTCGATGAGGGGGCGCGAGATCTCCTTGGCCGCGCTCGACGGCTTCGCGGGAAGCGCGCGGAGCTCCACCGGGACTTCCCCGGCCTCCGCCACCCGCGGCGCGAGGAGCAGCGCCCCGCCCACGAGTCCCAGGGTGCTTCCGAGAACGAGCAGGAGAGCAACGCGTCGCATCATGCCTTCCATCCTAATACGGAACCATCGCCCTCCGGCGTCAAGTCCTTGTCACATAAGCGGATACGGCGGCACGGGGCCCTTTTTCGTGACACCCGCTCCCGACGTATGAGTATGACGACTCCGGACGATCCTTGCCATGGGTTGGGCCCCGAGGTGCCTCCCCCCGGGCCCCCGGCCTGCCGGCCCGAGCCTTGGCGGACGGGGGAACCGCCTGATTTCGCGGGGCCGTGGGCCGAGGCGGCGCTGCGGGCCGCGCTGGTCCCTGCGCTCACGCCGCGCCGCTGGCGCCGCTTCGTCGACCGACGGGGCGACCCCGCCGCATTCGCGAGGGGCGACGCGGCCGAGATCGGGCGCGCGCTCGGGATCGGCCCCGGCGAGGCCCGCGCCCTCGGCCGGGACCTCGAGCGGGCGGACCCCTGGCGCGAGGCCGAGCGCGCCGCCGCCGCGGAGATCGCGATCCTCCCGTGGGGCTCGCCGCCCTACCCCGCCCCGCTCACGCACCTCGCCGATCCGCCGCCGGTGCTCTTCGCCCGCGGCGCGCTCCTTCCGTGCGACGCCCGCGCCATCGCGGTGATCGGCTCGCGGCGCGCGACGCCCTACGGCCTCCGCGTCGCCCGCGCGATCGCGGGCGACCTCGCGCGCGCGGGCGTCACCGTCGTGAGCGGGCTCGCGCTTGGGATCGACGCGGTCGCGCACGGCGCCGCGCTCCTCGCGGGGGGGCGAACCGTGGCGGTGCTCGGCAGCGGCCTCCTGAACCCCTACCCCACGGACCATTTGGGCCTCCTCGAGGAGATCGCGGCGACCGGCGCGGTCCTCTCCGAGTTCCCGCTTCGCGCGGCGCCGCTCCGGCGCCATTTCCCGCAGCGGAACCGGCTCATCGCCGCGCTGTCCCTCGGGACGCTGGTCGTCGAGGCGTCGCCGACGAGCGGCGCGTTGGGCACCGTGCGGCATGCGCTCGACCTCGGCCGCGCGGTCATGGCGGTGCCGGGGCCGGTCGACGAGGCGTGCTCGCTCGGGACGCTCCGCCTCCTGCAGGAGGGGGCGGCGGCGGTGGGGGCCGCCACCGACGTGTTCGCGGCGCTCGGCTGGTGCGCGCACGCGCCCTCGTCGCTGCCGGACGCGGAACGCCGGGTGCTCGAGGCGCTGGGTCAAGGCGGCGCCACGCCGCTCGAGGCGGCGGCGGCGCTGGGCATCACCGAGGAAGCCGCCGCCGGACACCTCGTGACGCTCGAGATCCGCGGCCTCGTCGCCCGCGAGGAAGGGGGGCGCTACATGATCCCGTGAGACGCCCGCGCGGGACGACCCGGCCGCCGTCCGTCCCGCGTCGCCCCCTCGCCCCCGCGGGCCGAGGGGGTCGAGCGGCCGCCCGAAAAGGGCCCCGTCCCGACCCGCCGCCCGCGTGCGATCCGGTGCGCCGCCGTGCCGCGGCCGCACCGCGTCGCGTCAGGGAAGGATCCACCCCACGAGCACGGAGACGGCGATCATGAAGAGGATGATCCCGCCGAGCGTGACGAGCCACGCGCGCAGCGCATGGCGCAGGATCCCGCGCATGTCCTCGCGGTGGGCCGCCGAGGTCACGAGCGCGATCGCGAGGCAGAGCGGGGGGAGCAGCGCGAACTCGCCGGCGTGGACGAGGGCAAGGAGCGTCGAGATCGTCAAGCTCCGCCTCCCGCGGCCGTGCCCTCCGCGTCCTGCGCGTCGACGCTCCGCCCGCACGTGGCGACGAAATCCATCATCGCCACCACGTTGAGCAGGCACGCGACCGCGGTGTAGGTGAGGCCGAGCTGGTGGTACGGGATCTTGTGGTCCAGCTCCAGCCGGTGCGTGAGCAGCCAGCCGAGCGCCGTCTCGCCCGCGTTGAAGAGGTACGCGCCGAAGTAGATCGGGTCGCGGTCGAAGCTCAGGTTGCGCCCCTCGGCGAGCCACGTGCCCGCGAGGAACGTGAGCGTGATGGTGGCGAAGTAGAGCAGCGCCTTCCAGCGCCGGCCGATCAGGAGATGGCCGAGTCCGGGAACAAGCCACGCCGCGAGGATCCCCGCGAGCGTCCGCTCCGGGGAAATGGGGGGGCCCGGGGGGGCCTCCTCCTCCCGGTGGACGATGCTGTCGCGCCGGCCGCGGATCCCGTGGCCGATCCACGAGGCGCCGACCGCGATCGCGAAGATCGCGAGGACCGCGGCGCGGTTCTCGGGATCGCGCGCCTTCGAGTACGCGAACACGGCGCAGCCCGCGGCGACCAGCGCCGCGCCCCCGGCGATGCGGAGGAGCCTCTCCCGAGGGCTGAGCCGGGGCTGCGGTTCCATGCGCGGCACCCGAGGATACTGGCCGATGGCCGGCGGGGACAGTTCCCGGCGCGTGCAGGCCCTCCGGGACCGTGGTATTCTCCGCCCCTTCGCGCCGATGGATGGCCTCGAGGGCAGGACGCGCGTCCGCGTTCGCTACGCCGAGACCGACTGCATGGGCCGCGCGTACCACGCGAACTACCTGATCTGGTTCGAGTGCGGTCGCGTCGAGCTGTTGCGGTCGCGCGGGTTCGATTACGCCCGCGTCGAGCGGGAGCAGGAATGCTACCTGCCGGTCTTCGAGGCCCACGTGAAGTACCTCGCGCCGGCGTTCTTCGACGACGAGCTCGAGATCACGGCCCGGATCGAGGACTATAGCTTCGTCCGCCTGACCTTCGCCTACGAGGCGCGGCGGGTCGGGGACGGCGTGCTCTGCGCCGAGGGCCGGACGGTGCTTGCCGCGGTCGACTCCAAGGGGCAGCCGAGGAAGCTGCCGGCGGACCTCCGGGCCTACCTCGACCGGCTCCCCCTGCCGGACGAGCAGGAGCGGCGCAGGAGGACCCGGACCGGCCGATAGCCGCGCGGCGGGCGGCGCGCCGCCCCCGCTCGGGGCACGGGCGCCGGCCCGCGCGCCGTCCGGGCGGGTATCGGGAAGATCGCCCGTGTATCCTTCGTCCCAATGATCACGATGCGCCGGATCCTCTCCGCCGTGGTTCTGCCGCTCCTCGGGGCCTGCGCCGCACCCAAGACCGACCCCGACATCGTGGTCCCGTACGAGGACCAGGTGAAGGAGGCGCTCGACGAGGGCGGGAACGAGCAGGGCCAGGTCATCCGCCGCACCTACCAGAACGTCCGTCGCTACGACGAGCTGCGGATCGAGATGCAGGAGCAGCCGATGTCCGCGATGCGCCGCACGATCGGGCGCAGCGTGGACGACAACTACGCGACCTTCAAGCAGTACGCCCTCGACAAGAACTCGGCCACGCTCCGGAACTGGGCGGTCGCGTGCCTCGGCTTCGCGATCGAGAAGCGCGTGGACGCGCGGAAGCTGCTCGAGTCGATGCTCACCGACGAGACGCTGCCGCCCTGGCTCCTCGCCAACGCGTGCCAGGCGCTTGCCGTGATGCGGGACAAGGAGACGGACCTCACCTACGTCATCCCGCTCGTGGGGCACGGCAACACTGAGGTCCGTGCCTGCGCCGGGACCACGATCAAGGAGATCTGGTCCGTCACCCCGACGCCCCGCGACCTGACGCCGCAGTACTACGCCGCGATCGACCGCCTCGTCGCCCTCCTCCACGACGACGCGACCACGCGCGGGCGCCGCGCGGCTGTCTGGGCGTTCGCCAACCTCCACCACCCGGCGGTGCTGGAGCACCTCATCGCCGCGCTGAACGATTCCGACGCGGAGGTGCAGGTCGGCGGGCTGCGCGGGCTCGAGATGCTCGGCGACGCGCGCGCGATCGAGCCGCTCTGCGCATACCTCGACGGCAGCCCGCAGGAGGGGCCGGCGTCGTTCGCCGTCCGCGCGCTCCAGCAGATCGCGGTGCAGAACGGCTTCGCGGAGACGAGGACGGAGCTCGAGTCCCTGGGGACGAGCGGCAAGGCGTGGCGGAAGTGGTTCCGCGCCCAGCGCATGGGGGGCCCGCCGAAGTCCGCGCCGAAGTCGCCGGGCAGCAGCTAGCCCTGGGCTAGGACCGGTCTAGAGCACCGCGGCGGGGTCGATGTCGATCACGAGACCGACCCGCCGGGGCACGCGCGCGCCGCGCGCCGCCGCGCAGGCCCGGGCGAGCGCGCCCGCGCTCTTCGACAGCAAGAGCACCATGTAGCGCCATTTCCCGCGCACGCGCTCGATCGGCGCCTTCGCGGGCCCGCGCAGCTCGACCATGCCGCCCGCCATCTGGCCCCGGACGGCGTCGGCGACCCGCTGCGCCGCGGCCCGCGCGTCGGCCTCCTCGGCGGCCGAGAGCACGGCGAGCGCGC
>DASUGR010000190.1:0-11822 GCA_036273915.1 Planctomycetota bacterium
CTTACCGTGCGGGGCCGACCAGAACAAGGAGGCGCACCGGGCCAAGCCGCGGCAAAGGGGGCCGATCCGTCACGCGCGGGGGGCGACGGCGTCGCGCACCCCGCAGCGCTCCTCGAAGTAGGCGAGCACCTCGCGGCCGACGTCGGACCACGTCCGCGCCGGGCGCGGCGTCTCGCCTCGCTCCTCGAGCACCGCCGCGAGGCCCTTCGCGAACGCCTCGGGCGTCCGCGCCGCCAGCACGCCGTCCGCGCGCGTCGGCAGCGCCTCGCGCATCTCCGGCAGATCGCTCGCGAGGCAGCGCGTCCCGCACGCGAGCGACTCGAGCACCGCGTTCGGCGAGCCCGCCCAGCGCCCCGGGTGCGCCGACGCGTCCGCCGCCGAGAGCCACAGCGGCACCTGCTCCGGCGGCACCGGCCCGACGATCCGGACCCGGCCGAGGATCCCGAGCTCCTCCGCCCGCCGCCGCAACGCAAGGAACTCGCCCTCGCCCACGAAGTCGAGCACAACGTCTGCCGGCGCCGTCGGGTGCAGGAGCGCGTCGAGCAACAGATCCTGCCCGTGCACGTCGTCCACCCGCGCCACGCACACCACGCGCCGCCCCTTGAGCGGCAGCCCGAGCGCGCGGCGCGCCTCGACCCGGTCGCGCGGGTGAAAGACCTCCGGATCGACGCCGTTCGGGATCACGCGGATGTCGCCGTCCGTGAAGGCGCGGAGCGCGGTCGCGAGATCGCGCGACATCGCGATGGTCCCCCGCGCCCCCCCCAATCCCTCGCGGATGCGGCGCGCGATCGCGGGGATCCTCCCGATCCGCTTCACGTCGCTGCCCCGCGCCGACACGATGAACGGCACCTTGAGCTCCTTCGCGACGCGGGCGACCGCGCACGCGTCGGGGTAGAGGTAGTGCACGTCGAGCACGTCGGGGCGGAACCGCGCGATCTCGTCGAGGAGCGCCGGCCGGATCGCGCGGGCGTAGGCGCGGTCCTGGAACCACATGCCGATCCTCGGGAGCATGAGGTAGCGCGGACGGCGCACCGGGATGCCCTGGACCTCCTCCGTCCTCGGCATCTCGCGAAGCGCCTTGTACTCGGAAGGGAGGGGGCCCGGGGGGACCCACGGCACCGGCGACACCACCCGCACCTCGGCGCCCTGCTCGCGCATCGCCTTCACGCGGCGGAGCACGAAGACGCCGTGGGCCGGCAGCGGCCGGCCCGGGAAGAGCGACGTGACCGTGAGGACCCGCACGGAGGTCACGCCGCCTTGAGGCCGACCGCCACGCCCTGCGGGCGCGTCGGCGGCGGGAGCACCCTGGAAGCGTCCACCGGCGTCGCGAGGAACGCCCCGATGAGGCCGATGATCGCCCACATGTACTCCGAGAGGAACTGGCTCGTGAACGACCCCGTCGCGAGGAACCCGAACAGCGCGCAGCTGAGCGCGGTGGCCATCGCCTCGCCCTCCTTGTCGCCGAGCGACCGGTAGAGCGCCGCGCGCCTCCGGAGCCGCACGAAGAAGAGGCCCACGATCAGGATGAAGAACACGAGCATCGGGATCCCGTACTCCGAGGAGCACTTGAGCCAGAGGCTGTGCGGCTCCGCGGCGAACACCGAGTGGCGGTTGGAGACGATCGGGAAGTTGTCCGAGCCGACGCCCGTGAGGGGGTGGTCGAGCGTGACCTTCACGGCCGTGCGCATGTGCTCCATGCGGTTCCGGGCCGAGCCCTCCGTCTGGTACTCGCTCGTCTGGATCGTCGACATGCGCTTCCAGACGAAGTCCGGCATGAACATGATCGCGACGACCGCGATGACCGCGCCGAGGGCCACGCGCTTGAAGAAGCGGCCGGTGAGGAACGAGTACCACACGAGCAGCGCCGCGAGCCCGACCATGGCGCCGCGCGACAGGCTGAACACCGCGGCGAACACCGCGAAGACCGTCGCGACCTTGATGCCGAGTCGCACCCACCTCTGGGCCGGCCCCCTGTAGTGGAACGCCGCGAACGCCATCATCGGGATGCACGCCGAGCCCGCCACGAGGAAGTCGTTCCTGTCCGACATCTGGCCGCCCGGGATCGACATGTCGATGATGGGGGACATGCGCGCGAACCCGAGCAGGCCGTGGTGGGCCAGCCAGATGCCGACCGACCCGGCGAGCGTGTAGAGGAACGCCCTCTGCGATTCGCGCGTGCAGAGGGTGGCGGAGATGAAGGCGAGCGGGATGAAGTACTTGGTCGCGATGAGCGTGCGGTGGATCGCGGGGTCGCGGTACTCGGCGCAGAGCGCGCAGAGGAAGAACCAGCCGAGCGACACGAGGATGACCGTGGCGCCCATGTTCCAGCGGCGCTTCCAGGGCTTCAGCAGGATCGCCAGGGCGAGGACGGCCGTGCACACGTGCACCGTGTGCATCGACTCGAGGATCGGGTGCCGGCGCGCGAACCAGACCGGCCGGAAGATGTCGTTCCAGATGAAGAGGCAGCTCGCGTAGACCGCGCTGCCGAGCCCCAGCGTGGCGCCGGCGGCGAAAGCGACGAGGACGAAGATCACTCTCAGCATGCGTGGGTCCTCCGGGCGGGCGTCACGGGAAGTACCGGACCAGCTTGGGGCCGAGCGCCCGCGCCACCGGGGCGGGCAGGCGGTTCCAGACCTTGCGGATCTTGGGGAAGAGGCCGCGGTTGGGATCGGTCGTGCCGTTCCGTCCCGGGCCGTCGTACTGGTAGGGGAGCGGCTCGGCCACGAATCCCTGGTTGCACTTGAACTGCACCACGCCCTCGTTCGAGAGGCGGCTGCGGCCGAAGTCGAAGCGCGTGAGGCCGCGCTCGACCGCGTGCTCCATGAGGCGGAAGTACTTGAAGTTGTTCGCCTTGACGCGCGTCGCGTCCGGGATCTCGCCGCTCCAGAGCGGCATCATGATCGAGCGGAACACGACGGAGAGCACGCCCGCGACCGGGCGCCCCTCGTGGCGGATCAAGAGCGTCGAGGTCTCGCCGGGGAACCGGCGGATCACCTCGAGGAACATCCGCTTCGGGAAGACCGGCGTGCCGAGGCTCTGGTAGGAGGCGGCGAGCAGGTCGTAGAACGTGTCGAGGTCGCCCGTGAAGTCCGCGTCGAGCTGCCAGCGCTTCGTCGCCTGGTTGATCGCCTCGCGCGCCTTCTTCGGGAAGGTCTTGTAGACCTCGGCGACGGTCGCCGGGAGCCCCTTCTCGAACGTGACGAAGCCCTCGACGCGGGGGAGGTCGAGCAGCCCCGCGTAGCGGTTGCGGAGCTCCACCGGCCCGAGGCCGAGACCCTTCGCCGCGGCGAGGAGCGCCTCCTCGGTCGCGCGGTCCTCGCCGACCGCGCCGCCGTAGACGGTGTGCGGGAGCGAGTAGAGCGCGCGCTTGCCCTTGATCGACCGGCAGGCGAAGAGCGGCAGCACGCCGCAGACGCGGTCGCCGCGCCACGCCGCGAGGTAGTGGGCGTCGTAGCCGAACGTGCGCTCGAGCACGGCCTTCCAGCCCGCCTGGTGGAAGAACGTCGCGCGCGGGTGCGAGCGGACGAAAGCGTCCCAGGAGCCCGCGTCGGCATCCCGCCACGGGCTGACGACGGGCGGCGCGTTGCGCGCGCGCTCCAGGTCCGCGTTCACGGTTGTCTCACTCGGTTGCATGGGTGCGGGAATGTCGAGCGGGCGAAACATCTGCCGCTCCGGCCCTCTAGGCGCAAAGGCCGTACCGGCGGCCCCCGGAACCCCCCCGGATCACCGCGCGGGAAACGCGGCGAGCACGTCGGACATCGGGCCGAACGGAAGCGCCTGAAGCAGCGCGTCCAGCTTCCCGAGCGCCCCTGAGACGCCCACGTAGTGCCGGAAGCGGTTGAGGGCCGGCAGCCCCTTCGGCCGCGGCTGGTCCGGGTCGAACTCCCACGGGTGCAGGTAGATCGTGCCGGGCGTCTCGAGCGCCGCGAGCGCCTTGCGCGTCCAGCCGACCGGAAGGAGGCGGAAGAAGCCGCCGCCGACCGGCAGGCGCAGGCCGAAGAAGGAGCCGCAGGAGACGGGGAACTCCGTGATCGTCCCGCCCCTCGCGGGGCGAAGGTGGGGGGCGCGGGGGGAGGACGGGATGCCGTAGCGGTCGTGGCGCACGGGCGCGATCGAGGAGTCGTAGAGGAACCCCTCGTCGGCGAGGATGTCGAGCGCCCACAGCGACCGCTCGACGATCGAGAACGTGGACGCGCGGTAGCCCGTGACCGCCGTGCCCGACAGGTCCTCGAGCAGCGCCTTCGCGCGACGTGTCTCGTCCCGGAACACCTCGGGTGTCTGGCGGTAGATGAGCTCGTGCGACCAGCCGTGGCAGGCGACCTCGTGGCCCCGCGCGGCGATCGCGCGGACCACGCCGGGCTCGCGCTCGGCCGCGTCGCCGAGGACGAAGAAGGTCGCCTTGACGCCGCGCCGGTCGAAGAGGTCGAGCAGGAGGTCCGTGCTTTTCGCCACGCGGGCCTCGAGGCGGCCCCAGTCGCCGCGCGGCGCCACCGGGCGGAGGTTCTCCGCGTGGTACCAGCACTCGACGTCGACCGTCAGCGCGTGGCGCAGGGCCACGGCCGTCCCCGGCGCGGTCGCGGCGGCCCCGCTCACCAGCAGACGCCCACGTACCGGCCGCGGAGCTTCTCGCGGTCCGGCAGGTTCACGAGGTCGAGGACCATGTGGTCGTCCGTGAGGCAGCGCTGGAGCGCCGCGGTCAGCTCGGGCGTCCGGAGGCCCACGACGACGATCCTCGAGCGCGCGATGAGCTCGTCCGCGCCCTCCATCATCAGGCTGCCGATGTGCGGGATGACCTCCTCGATGTAGCGCCGGTTCGCGCCGATGAGGCGGGAGAGGCTCACCTCGGGGTCGTGGATCTTGAGGTCGATCCCCTTGCCGAGGAAGCGCTCCGCCATCGTCACCATCGGGCTCTCGCGCAGGTCGTCGGTGCCCGTCTTGAAGGCGAGGCCGATCATGCCGACCCTGCGCTCGTTCTCCGAGAGGACGCGCTCGATCGCGTGGTCGATGTGCGCGCGGTTGCTCGCCATCACGCCGCGGAGCATCGGGATGTCGACGTCCTTCTGCTTCGCGATGTAGGTGAGCGCCTTCAGGTCCTTCGGGAGGCAGGAGCCGCCGAACGCGAAGCCGGGCTTCAGGTAGGCCGTCGAGATGTTCAGCTGCGTGTCCCGGCACAGGAGGTCCATCACCTGGTGGGGATCGACCGCGAGCGCCTGGCAGATGCGCCCCGCCTCGTTGGCGAACGTGATCTTCAGCGCGTGGAAGATGTTGCAGAAGTACTTGAGCATCTCCGCGACGCGGATCGACGTCTCGTGGAAGGGGCAGGCGAGGTGGCCGAAGACCTGGCGCACGGCCGCGACCGAACGCGGCGAGTCGCCGCCCACCACCGTCATCGGCGGGCGGTCGTAGTCCTTGATCGACGAGCCCTCGCGCATGAACTCCGGCTGGAAGCAGAGCCCGAAGCCCTCGCCAAGCCGCTTGCCCGAGTACTCCTCGATCGCGCCCTTCACCATGCCCTCGACCGTGCCCGGCATGACCGTCGACCGCACGACGAAGACGTGGTAGCCGTCCTTCTCCTTCAGCGCCTTCCCGAGCTCGACGCAGAGGCGCTCCATCGCGCCCAGGTCCTGGCTGCCGTTCGACCGCGGCGGCGTGCCGACGCAGAGGAACGAGAGGTCGGTCGCGCGGACCGCGGCGGCCGCGTCCGTGGTCACCTCGACGCGGCCGCTCTTGACCGCGCCCGAGATGAGCTCCTGCATGCCGGCCTCGATCACGGGCGTCTGCCCGCTGCGGATGAGGTCGAGCTTGGTGCGGTCGATGTCCACGCCCACGACGTGATGCCCGTCGCGTCCGAGGCAGCCGAGCGACACCGCGCCGACGTAGCCGAGGCCGAAGATGCTGATGCGCATGGTTACTCCGTGTCCTTGTGCTTGTTCCGGAAGGAGCCCGCCGCGACCGCAGGGGGGGCGGACGTGCCGCCGCGGGTCACGCGGCGGACGATGTCGCCGAAGCGCCGCATGGCGCGGCTCCAGGTGTGATGGGAGAGGATGCGGGCGCGCCCCGCTTCGGCGAAGCGCCGCCGCTCGGCGGGGTCGTCGAGGAGGCGGAGGACCGCGTCCGCGTACTCAGCGGGCGTCGAGGCCACGAGCATGTGCTCGCCGGGCACGCAGTCGACGCCCTTCGCGGCCACGTCGCTCGAGACGACGGGCACGCCCATCGCCAGCGACTCGAGGATCTTGTTCTGGGTCCCGCGCGCGAGCGACAGCGGGGCGACCGAGGCCGCCGACCGGGCCACGTAGGGGCGCACGTCCTTGACCGCGCCGGTCACCGTGACGCCCGGGATGCGCGCGAGGCGCCGCACGGCGGGCGACGGGTCGGAGCCGACGATCAGGAGCTTGATGGCCGGCCGGCGCGCGCGCAGCAGCGGGAGCGTCCGCGCGCAGAAGTCGACCATGCACCCGCTGTTCGGGAAGTAGTCCATCTTGCCGACGAAGCAGATCGTGTCGGGATCGTAGGGGTGGGGCGAGGGCTGGAAGTAGTCGACGTCCGCGCCGTTCGGGAACCACTCGGCGGGGACGCCGGTCCGGTAGCCCTCGAGCGTCTCCGCCTCGGCGCGCGTCGCGCACGTGCAGACGTCGAACTTCCTCGCCAGCTCCTCCTCCGCGCGGCGGAGCTTCGTGCCCTCGATCCAGTAGCCGAGGGACAGCGGGAACGGCCGCACCCTCGCGTACGCGAGCCACTTCTGCGAGTCCATGTCCGCGAAGTCGAGGATCTTCGCCGGCCCCTGCACGTCGGCCACGTAGGGCGCGACCGAGGAGCTGTGGGCGAGCACGAGGTCGTAGTCGCGGGTCGCGAGCTCCTCGCGGACGCGGCGCACGAGCCGCGGGGAGAGGAAGTACCCCATCGACGAGGGCGTGCGCGTGGGGAGGTTCCCGACCATCCGGAGCCTCGCGGCGGCCGCGGGGATCTCGTCGGTCAGCACGCGGTGGCACTGGCCCTCGAGGCCCTTGCCCTCTTCCCGCTCCTCCGCCGAGCGGCAGGGCGCGGCGACGGTGACCTCGTGCTCCTGCGCGAGGTGCCTGAGGATGTGGTAGGACCGGATCTTCGCTCCGCTCGAGGGCGGGTACGGGAACCGGTGGCAGACCAGCATCACGCGCATGCGGGAAACCTCGCGCGTGGAGTCCGGTGGGGGCCGGGGGCCCGGTCGTGGGCCGGAAGAGAGGCGCTTCGCATGGGGGAGCGTATCGTCAGGGGACGGAGGTCGTGTCCATGCCGGCGGACAATGGTGCCGGCCGCGCTCCGTTCAGCAAGGCCCGGACCACCCGCGGTCGTTGGCGCGCCCCCCTGGCGCGCGGTCACCGGGCGCCCCGCTTGCCGTTCGTGCCGTGGAGCAGCCGCTCGTACACGGGGAGGTAGCGGGCGACGCTCGTTGCCCAGTTCCGCTCCTCCTCGATGTAGCGGCGCGCGGCCGCCCGGAGGGCCGGCCAGCGCTCCGGCGCGGAGATCAGCGCACCCACGGTGCGCGCGAGCGCCTCCGGGTCGTTCGGCGGGAACAGCACGCCGGTCACGGGGTCCTCGACCATCTCGCGGTGCCCGCCGATGTCGCTCGCCGCGACCACGCAGCCCTGCGCCATCGCCTCGAGCGGCTTCAGCGGCGTGACGATGCGGGTCAGCCGCATGTCGAGCCGCGGGTACACCATCAGGTCGCAGACCGAGTAGTAGTCGGGCACCTGGGCGTGAGGGACGCGCCCGACGAGGATGACCGCGCCGTCGAGCCTCAGCCGCTCGGCCTGGAGCCGCAGGTTCGCCTCCTCGTAGCCGCCGCCGACGAGGAGAAGCCGGACGTCCGGGCACGTCTCGATGAGCCGCGGCATGGCGTCGAGGAGGACCCTCAGCCCCTCGTAGCCGTAGAACGAGCCGATGAAGCCGAGGACGCGCTTGCCCGCGGTGCCGAGCCGCTCGACGAGGGCCGGATCCGCGGGCCGGCCGTAGGCGAACGTGTCGGGATCGACCGCGTTGGGGACCACCGTGATCCGGTCGCCCGGGATGCCGCGCGCCTCGATCTCCGCGCGGAGTCCCTCGCAGATGGTGGTGACCGCGTTGGCCTCCCGGAGCACCCGGGTCTCCATCGCGCGCGTCAGGCGGTAGCGCAGGTCGCCCTCCCGGCAGGTGCCGTGGTCGACTGCGGCATCCTCCCAAGAAGCCCGCATCTCGTAGACGAGCGGGATCCCGAGCCTCTTCGCGATCGGCAGCGCGGCGGTCGCGGTGAGGCACGGCGAGTGCGCGTGGATGAGATCCGGCTTCACCTCGCGCGCCACCTCGGCCACGCGGCGCCGGAGGTCGCGCATGACCACGCAGTTCTTGAGGGCCGGAATGCGGGCGCACAGCCCCTGCGGCGGCGCCGTGCGATAGAAGTGGAGGCCATCCACCTCAGCCTTCGAGTTGGGGCCGTTCCCCTGCTTCCCGCTCGTGAGCTGGTAGGTCTCGATGCCCATCGCCTGCTGCTGCTTCACGATCGACCGCGTGCGGAAGCTGTAGCCGCTGTGGAGCGGGATCGAGTGGTCGAGGACGTGGAGGACGCGCATCAAGACCAGCCCCCCTGGATGGGACGGGGGGACGGCAGGCGTCCCGTGTTGAAGGAAGACCACACGATCATGGGGGCGGGCGCGCGTGTGCAAGCGACGGGCCAGCGGAGCCGGCCGCGTGCGCTTTCGCGAGCCCCGAGCAAGGATAGCCGTCCGCGGGCGCGGCGTCCCGGCATGGCGCTTGCGCCCCGGGCCGCCCGCCGGGCACGCGTTCACAACCGGCAACATGAGGGACCATCGTTGAATCTCGCATCCGTCGACCGGGAGGGGCCGCGCGCTGCCCCCGCACCCCCTGCGCCTCCGGGCCCGATGAGCGCCGCCGCGCGCCTGGCCGGCCTGTTCACCCGCCGCAACCGCGCGTTCCGCCGCCTCGTTCTCGCCGACCAGCTCCGGTTCACGACCGGGTTCATCCGCCCGGTGGCGAACGGCACGAGCGAGCGCGCCGAGGCCGCGGTCCTCTGGCTCCTGCGCGCGCAGGACCGGAGCGGGGACCGGGGCGCGTCGATGGGCTATTACCCGCTCGACCCCGAGGCCCGCGACGGGTGGATGCCCTCGTACCCGGAGACGACCGGCTACATCATCCAGACGCTCCTCGCGTACGCCGAGCGCACGGGGCGGCGGGAGATCGTCGACCGCGCGATGGAGATGGCGCGCTGGGAGATCGGGATCCAGATGCCCGACGGCTCCGTGATGGGCGGCCACCTGCGCCCGCCGGAGGAGCGCCGCCCCGCCGCCTTCAACACCGGCATGGTGCTCCAGGGCTGGACGGCCGCGTACCGCGCGACCGGCGACGCCGCCGTGCTCGGCGCCGCGCGCCGCGCCGCCGACTGGCTCGTCGCCGACCTCGACGACGAGGGCTATTACCGGACGCACGGCGCGATGGTGCCGCACGCGCCGGTGAAGACCTACAGCAGCCTCTGCTCCTGGGCGCTCTTCCGCTTCGGCGAGGACACGGGCGAGGATCGCTACAAGGCGGCGGCCGTCCGGAACATCGCGGCGACGCTTCGCCAGCAGCGGCCGAGCGGCTGGTTCGCGAACAACTGCCTCACGCACCCGAAGACGCCGCTCCTGCACACGATCGGCTACACGCTCCAGGGCGTGCTCGAGGTGGGGATCCTCTCGGGCGAGGCGCGGTTCGTCGAGGCCGCGAGGCGCGGCGCGACGCCGCTGCTCGCGCGGATCTCGGGGAAGGGCTTTGTCCCCGGCCGCTTCCGCGAGGACTGGACGCCCGCGGTGCGCTGGTCGTGCCTCACGGGCAACGCGCAGCTCGCGGTCGTGTGCTTCCGGCTTTTCGAGGTGACGCGCGAGAAGGCGTTCCTCGACGCCGCGAACCGCCTGACGAACCTGCTCAAGGCGCTCCAGCGCATGGGCACCGGCGACGACGGCATCGACGGCGCGATCGCGGGCTCGTTCCCGATCTTCGGCGGCTACATGACCGCCGGGTTCCCGAACTGGGCGACGAAGTACCTCGTCGACGCCCTGCTCGCGCAGGAGCGCGCGAGGTGACGGTCAAGGGACCTTCGGGCAGAGCCGACCAGAAGGGGGTGTCCGGCGCGCTCCGCACCCGCCCCGCCGATCCGTCCGAGCCGGGCATCCGCGCGGTCCTGTCGAGGAACCTGCCGGACGCCGCCACGCCCGAGCGGATCTCGTGGCTCTACGGCAGCAATCCCTGCGGGCCCGCGCTCGTGTGGCTCGCGGAGACGGAGGGGTCCGGGGAACCCGTGGCGACCTCCGCCGCGCACCGTCGCACGTTCCGGATCGACGGTAGGGAGGCGCTCGCGCTCAACCTCTCCGACTTCGCGATCGACGCGGGCTACCGCACGCTCGGCCCCGCGCTCGGGCTCCTGCGCGCGACGCTCGCCGCGGTCGCGGAGGGAGGCTTCGCGATGAGCTACGACGTTCCCAGCGAGTCGATGCTCGCGCTCTACAAGCGCCTCGGCTACGTCGAGCTCGGCCGGATGGAGCGGCGGGTGCGCCCGCTCTCGCTCGGGCCGGCGCTCCGGCGGAGGATCGGGGGCATCGCGTGCGTCGTCGCGCCGGCGCTCGATCTCTGCCTGCGCGTCCGCGACGCTCTTGCGTCGACCCCCGGAGACGTCCGGGTCGCGCCGCTCGAGGGCGCGTTCGGGGCCGAATTCGACGCGCTCGAGGCGCGGGAGGCGACACGCCACCGGGTGCGCGGGGCCCGGACCGCGGCCTACCTCGACTGGCGCTACGCGCGCCACACGATGTGGAAGCACGGCGTGCTCTCTGCCCGCCGCGGCGGCGCGTTGGTCGGCTTCGCGGTCTGGCGCGAGGCGGGATCCGCGTTCGGGATCGCGGAGCTCGTGGACGGCGGCGACCTCGGCGTGGCGCGCGCGCTCGTGAAGGGGCTCGCGGCGGTCGGCCGGAGGCGCGGCGCGACCGCGCTCTCGGTCGAGACGCTCGCCGGGAGCCCGGCGTCCGAACGATTCGAGAGCCTCGGCTTCCTGAGGCGCGGGGACGGCCCCGGGCCGGTCGTCTACGTGCCGCCGGGCTCCGCGCTGCCGGCCGACGCCGTCGCCGCCCGCCACTGGTGGTTCCTCGGCGGCGACCGGGACATCTGAGGAAGGTCGGAAGAGACCGGTGCCCACCGCCCCCGACCGCGGTCGAGCCGGCGCGGGAGAACCCTCCCCCGCGGCGCGCGACCGGGGCCGTGTGCGAACATCTTCCGCTCGCGCCGGGCCTGCGCATTGCTCGCGGATGCGTGCTTGGGCACCCGCCGGAAGCGCGGCGCTCATCCCGTGTGCGAACATCTTCCGCCCGGCCGATGGGCCGGGCTTTGTCAGGCCGGCTACCGTCCCGGCGGGCCTCGCGGCCCGGATTCGGCATGCGTTCTTCTCATGCCGTACACACATACCGTATAGGGGGGACAGGCCTCGCGGGATCCGGCCGCGGGCCCGCGCCCGCCCCGGCGCCGCCGGCTTCCCCGGCCGTGTCGCGCCTACCCGACGCCTCGGGCCCGCGCGTCGCACCGGATCGACGTGGACCGCCCCCCGGGCCCCCCTTCTTCCGCGGTCCGGCATTTGCCGGTAGTCTTCCCCTGATGCCCGAATCCCGAGCCCCCACCACGCCCGGAGGAGAGACCAAGGACGAGATCCGGGCCTTCGTCCGCCGCCGCTTCCCGCTCGCGGTCACGGCCGGCGTCACGGACGAGGACTCGCTCCTCGACTCCGGCATCATCGACTCGCTCGGGATCCTCGACCTCGTCGCGTTCCTCGAGAA
>DASUGR010000191.1:0-27248 GCA_036273915.1 Planctomycetota bacterium
GTCGTCCATCGACAGCGTCGTCTGCGTGACGTAGGAGATCTCGTGCGACGGGTCGAGGTCGAGCCTCTCCACGTCCTCGACCGTCTCGACCAGCGTCATCGTGCCCGCGGGCACCTGGCCGAGCGTGCCCTCGACCTCCGGGTGGCCCGCGTGGCCGATGAGCACGATGTGCCGGCCGCGGCCGACCATCGCGTCCGCCTCGCGGTGCACCTTGGTCACGAGCGGGCACGTCGCGTCGATCGCGCGCAGGCGGCGCGTGCCCGCCTCCTCCACGACCGCCCGGCTCACCCCGTGGGCCGAGAAGATCACGACCGCCCCGTGCGGGACGTCGCGCAGCTCCTCCACGAAGACCGCCCCCTTCGCCCGGAGCTTCTCGACCACGTGCCGGTTGTGGACGATCTCGTGCCGGACGTAGATCGGGGGCCCGAACTTCTCGAGCGCCCGCTCGACGATCTCGATGGCCCGGTCCACGCCGGCGCAGAAGCCGCGGGGCTCGGCGAGGACGACCTTGAACATCAAAGCCAGCGTCTCACGCCCCCGCCAACGTGCAAGATCCTTCGAGGCGGCGGCGGCGTATCATGTGCCCTTGCCGATGAGACACCTCGCCCTCCTGCTCCTCGTCGCCGCCGCGCGGGCCGACGACGGGGGCATCGCCCCGGCCACCCGGTGGTGCCACGCGCGCGGCGCCGCGTCCGGCAGCGGCCAGAGCTTCGCGGAACCGCCCGAGACCTTCGGCGGCCTCGCCTGGACCTACAAGGCGAAGAGCGTGCTCTTCCCGCCCGTGGTCTGGGACGGCGCGATCTTCGTCGTGGACGGCGACGCCAAGTCGGCGGAGCTCGTCGTGCTCGACGCGGAGACGGGCAAGCCGTGGGCGAGGACGTCGGTCCGCGCGCCGGGCCAGCCCGCGGTCGCCGCGCGCAGCGCGTTCCTCGTGGAGGACGGCAAGACCCTCGTGCAGATCGCCCTCGACGCCCGCACGCTCGCGCGCCAGTGGAGCTTCGACGTCGGCGCCGGCGCCTCGTCGCCGCGGATCGTCGACGACGAGATCTACGTGACGACGCCCGGCGCGCTGCTGAGCCTCCGGGCCGGGCTGAGCCAGCCGGCCTGGAAGGTCAGCGGCACGTTCGCGGGCGAGCCGGCGGTGCGCGGCGACGTCGTCTACGCGCTCCGTCGCGGCAGCACCGAGCTCCTGCTGTCCACCTACGCGCGCGCGGACGGGAAGGAGAAGGGGTCGGTCAAGCTCTCCGACAACGCCGGGGCCGGCGCGGGGCGCATCGTCGTCGGGAACCGCATCGTCGGCGCGCTCATCCCGCCGGAGTCGGGCCAGACGTGGGCGATCCTCGCGCGCGACGCCGACACGGGCGCGGTCACCTTCTCGCGCACGGAGAAGATCGTCACCGACCCGTTCGTCGGCGACCGCCTGTTCCTCGCCCTCACCGCGGCGCCGCGCGCCTGGACGATGTACTACGCGGACGACAAGCTCTCCCAGGTCCCGCGCGTCGCGGCCGCCGACCGCCCCGACCTGTTCGAGGCCGTGACGGCCCCGATCTGGCTCGGCGAGTCGTGCCAGGTCTACGGCGACTGGTGCGGCGACGTCATCCAGAACAACATCTTCTGGCACGCGAAGGAGCGGCCGGAGGGCGCGCCGCTCCGGAAGGGGCTGCGCTTCCACCCGGTCCCGGCGCGCGACGCCCTCCTGCTCCTCGTGCCGGCGGACGGCAAGTCCATGGTCGCCCTCGCGCCGGAGGAGATCCGATGACCCGAACCCTCGCGAGCCTCCTCCTCGTCTCGGCGCTCGCCGCCGCGGACACGGTCGTGCTCCGCGACCGTGCGATCCTCGAGGGCGGCGTCACGAAGACGGACGCGGCGCTCTCCGTCGCGGGCCGGTCCGTGCCGCTCGACGAGGTCCTCCTCTGGGAGGACGGAAAGGGCCTCGCGCAGTTCACGCCGTCGTTCGACGCGCAGCTCGACGCGTGCCGCGCGCTCGCGGTGCGCGCGCGCCTCGAGACGTGCAGGAAAGGGTTCCCCGAGGCACTCGCGGCGGGCGCGACCGACGCCGCGAAGGAGATGCTCGAGCTCGCCGCGCTGTCGGGCCTCCCGGGCAAGGAGGCGGCCGAGTGGGACAGGCAGCTGTCCTCGGCGACGCGAAAGGAGGGGGCTTCGGGGGCCGCGCCCGACGCCGGCAACGTGCTCTCCGACCTCCTCTGCGCGCGGGCGAAGGCGGAGTTCGACGCCGGCGAGGACCACAACTACCGCGGCTGCCAGCTCCTCCGCGCCGCGCTCCGCATGAACGAGGAGAACGAGAAGGCGCTCGAGCTGCTCACCGAGGTCGCGCCGGACTACCCGCCCTTCGGACGCACGACCGAGGGACGGCCCGACCCCAAGAAGGGGCGGCGCATCTGGCTCGACTGGGAGGTGGACGTGCTCCGCGGCGAGGTGCGCCCCCTCGGCCGCCGTGCGCCGGACATGGAGCGCGCGAGGAACATCTGGCGCAGGGACCTGAACGGCGTCGAGACGCGCGAGGAGGGCGCCGAGATCGTCTTCCTGACGCCGATCGACGACCGCACCGAGATCCTCGGGAAGTGCGTGCGCTACGCGAAGATCACGTCGCGCGTGCTGGCCAAGATCTTCGCGACCGACAGCCCGAGGCGCGACGACAACGAGCCGCTCGTCATCTACTTCTTCGAGTCGCGGGACGAGTACGTGACGAGCCTCGGCAACAACCCGATGGCCCGGATGTCGCTCGGCGTCTACGCGCGCAGCGACAACGTCTCGCGCTTCTTCTGGCCGGAGACGCCCGACGCCACGCGCGAGGTGCGCCGCGTGTTCGTCCACGAGCTCACCCACCACTGGATCGAGCGCCGGAACCCGCGCTGGCGCGCGAGCGACTTCTCGACCGAGGGGGACCGCAGCCAGGTCCCCGGCTACTGGGTCGTCGAGGGGTTCGCGACGTTCATCGAGGAGGGGAGCTACGACATCGACACGTACAAGTGGACCAACTTCGCGCCCCACGCGAGCAGCCTGAGCGTGGTCGCCGCGCTGTCGCAGGAGAAGGACCACCCCCTGATCGACTGGGAGAAGCTCTTCGACCTGTCGCAGTCGGAGGCCCAGGGGGAGTGGGTGAAGAAGCCCGGCGTGTTCGCCACCGCGAAGAAGACGTGGGGGATCACGCCGCAGCCGTTCGCCGTCGGGCGCCTCTTCTACGAGCAGTCCGCGGCCGCCTGCCAAACCTCTATTGGGCGGAGAACGGGAAGTACCGGCAGCAGCTGATCGACTTCATGACCGCGCACTACACCGCGAAGCGCGAGGGCACGGCGATCCAGAAGGCGTTCGGGATCTCCTCGAAGGAGCTGGGCAAGCGGATCGAGGAATTCGCCCGAAAAGTCGTCGACGGCACCTGGCGGCCCGCCAAGGAATAGGGAGGCGGAGGGGTTCCGGGGGCGGCCGTCCCGGACCGGGACGCCGCTGCCCCCCGGACCCCCCTCTTTCCGCTCCCGGAGGCCGATGAGGTTCTCATGGACCCCGGCCTCAAGCTCCGCCAGGAATTCATCGCCCGCGAGCGCGCCGCCCTCCGCGGCGCCGGCATGCGTGAAGCCGGCAAGGGGCTCAGGGGAGCGCTCACGTGCGTCTTCGCGATGTTCATCGCGATCACCGTCACGGTCGTCGTGACCCGCATCGGGTTCTACTGGCACTCCTTCCTGCTCGAGTTCCTGTTCGCGGCGTTCGCGGGGTACTTCATCCAGCGGTCGGGCGGCGGGCTCCTCAAGGGCGTGCTGATCCTGCCGCTCGCGTACGGCGCCGCCTTCCTGATGCGCCGGATGGGGTGGGACCCGTCGACGATGCTCGCGCCGGACGCGATCCTGATCACCGGCTACGGCCATCTGCTGGCCGTCTGCTGCCTCGTCGGCTGCGGCGGGATCGCCGGCTACACCCTCGAGTCGCGCCGGTAGGCTTCCGGCCGCCCTGCCGCGCCCCTTTCTTGGCGGCGTCCCCGGTCCCGGCGATTCTCTATGCCGGAGGCAAGGAATCTCGGACCGGATCGCGATCGTCGAGCGCAATCTCGACGCCTACCTCGAGACCGCGGCGGCGGTGCCGCGCCTCGAACGCGACGCGCCGCTCCGTCCGGGCGGGCGGCTCCTCGCGCGCGAGGCCCTTCGCCTCTTCGAGGACCAGGCGCTCTCCCGCGCGATCGACGTCGCCGCGCGGCGGCTGAAGCTCCGGAACGTCGGCTTCTACACGATCTCGTCCGCGGGCCACGAGCAGAACGCCTGCCTCGGCGCGCTCCTGCGGATCGACGACCCGTGCTTCCTCCACTACCGCGACGGCGCCCTCATGGCCGCGCGCGCGCGGCGGCTGCCCGGCAGCACGCCGCTCTTCGACACCCTGCTCTCGGTCTGCGCCTCGAGGGAGGATCCGATCGCCGAGGGGCGCCACAAGGTCTGGGGCAGCCGGCCGCTCTGGGTGCCGCCGCAGACGAGCACGATCGCGTCGCACCTGCCGAAGGCGACGGGGATGGCGTTCGCGCTCGCGCGGGCGCGCCGCCTGGGCGTCGACCCGGGCGTCCCCGCCGACGCGATCGTGTGCTGCAGCTTCGGCGACGCCTCGGCGAACCACGCGACCGCGCTCTCGGGGATCCACGCCGCGCGCTACGCCCACCGCCGCGGCGCGCCCGTCCCGATCCTCTTCGTCTGCGAGGACAACGGCATCGGCATCTCGGTCGAGACGCCGCGCCGCTGGATCCGCGAGAGCTTCGGCGCGCTCCCCTACCTCCAGTACCGGGAGGCGGAGGGCACGATCGACGGGATCTACGACGCGACGGCCGATGCGATCGATCTCTGCCGCGCGTCGCGCGAGCCGGTGTTCCTCCGGCTCGGCTGCGTCCGCCTGTGGGGCCACGCGGGCACCGACATCGAGACCGCCTACCGCACGCCCGCCGAGATCGAGGCGACGGAGGCGATGGACCCGCTGCTCGCGAACGCGCGCCGCCTCGTCGAGACGGGCGCCGCGACGCCGGACGAGCTCCGCGCGGTCCTCCACGACACCCGCGCACGCGTCGCCGCCGCCGCGGAAGAGGCCGCGCGCCGCCCCCACCTCTCGACGCGCGAGGAGGTCGTGCGTCCGCTCGCGCCGTACGACGAGGCGCGCTGCCGCGCGTCGGCCGAGGCCGCCCCCACGGCGGAGGAGCGGCGCGCCGCCTGGGGCGACGACCTCCCCGAGCGCGCGAGGAACCCGGTCAAGCGCACGCTCGCGTCGCACATCAACGCGGCGCTCGCGGACGAGATGGCGCGCCGGAGGGAGATGCTCGTCTTCGGCGAGGACGTGGGCAGGAAGGGCGGCGTCTACTACGTGACCGCCGGCCTGCAGAAGCGGTTCGGCGTCGCGCGCGCGTTCGACACGCAGCTCGACGAGACCTCGATCCTCGGCGTGGCGCAAGGGCTCGCGCACGCGGGCATGCTCCCGGTGCCCGAGATCCAGTACCTCGCCTACATCCACAACGCGGTCGACCAGATCCGCGGCGAGGCGTGCTCGCTCTCCTTCTTCTCGAACGGGCAGTTCACGAACCCGATGGTGGTGCGACTCGCGGGCCTCGCGTACCAGAAGGGCTTCGGCGGCCACTTCCACAACGACAACTCGATCGGCGGCATCCGCGACATCCCGGGGCTCCTGATCGCGGTGCCGTCGCGCGGCGACGACGCGGCGCGGATGCTCCGCGGCTGCCTCGCGGTCGCGCGCGAGTGCGGCCGCGTGGCCGTCTTCCTCGAGCCGATCGCGCTCTACCACGAGAAGGACCTCTACGAGGACGGCGACGGATTGTGGCTCACCGACTACCCCGCGCCCGGCAGCGCGCTCCTGCCCGGAGAGGTAGGGGTTTCGGGGGAGGGGAACCATCTCCTCGTGTCGTACGCGAACGGCTACCGGCTCTCGCTGCGCGCGGCGCGGACGCTCGAGCGGGAGCACGGGATCAGGTGCCGCGTGCTCGACGTGCGCTGGCTGAACCCGCTGCCGCTCGACCGGATCCGCGACGAGGCCGCGCGTGCCGAGAGCGTGACCGTCGTGGACGAGTGCCGGACGACCGGCGGCGGGATCGCCGAGGCCGTGCTCGCGCACCTCGCGGAGACCGGCTGCCGCGCGACCCTCCGCTCCGTGCGCGCGGCGGACACCTACGTGCCCCTCGGCCCGCCCGCGAGGACCGTGCTCGTGCAGGAGGAGGAGATCGTGGCCGCGGCCCTCCGCCCCCCCGCGCCCCCCCACCTCCCCGCCGCGAAGGAGGCCCGATGAAGCGCGCGGCGCTCTTCTGCGCCGGCCGCGGCGCGTACACGAAGCGGACGATGAAGCTCCTGCCCGAGGACCACACGTGGGTCGCGGAGGCCGAGGCGCTGCGGGCCGAGCACGGGCTGCCGTCGATCCTCGAGATGGACCGCGCGCGCTGGGACGGCGACGTGCACCTGCGGCCCGACAACGCGTCGGCGCTCATCTACCTGCACTCGATGCTCGACGCGGCGCAGGCGATGCGGGAGCACGACGTCGTCTGCGTCGGCGGCAACTCGCTCGGCTGGTACACCGCGCTCGCCGCGGCGGGCGCGCTCTCGTTCGCGGACGGATTCCGGCTCGTGCAGGGGATCTCGCTTCTCCAGATGCGGCACGCGGAGGGCGGGCAGGTGGTCTACCCGCTGATCGACGACCAGTGGCGGATCGACCCGCGGCTCGAGGCGCGGGTGAAGGAGGCGCTCGCGGGGGCGCCGGGCGAGGCGTTTCCTTCGATCGACCTCGGCGGGTACGCCGTGCTCGCGGGCACGGAGAAGGGCGTCGCGCACCTGCTCGAGCGGCTCCCGCCGGTCGAGATGGGGCCGAGCCTTTACCCTTACCGCCTGAAGCAGCACGGGCCCTACCACACGCCGCTCGTCTCCGGCGTGTCGCGCGACGCGGCGCCGCTCGCGGGGCTCGGCTGGGGCGCGCCCGGGGTGACGCTCGTGGACGGCCGCGGCGCGCGGTTCACGCCGTGGTCGACCGATCCCGGGGAGCTCGCCGCGTACACGCTCGGCGTGCAGCTCACGACGCCGTTCCGGTTCACGACGTCGGTGCGCGTGGCGCTCCGCGAGCATGCGCCGGACCTGATCGCGCTCCCGGGACCCGGGAACACGCTCGGCGGGGTGTGCGGGCAGGTGATCGTGGCCGAGGGCTACAAGGGCATCCGCTCGCGCAGCGACTTCGAGCGCGTCCAAGCGGGCGAATCCCCCGTGGTATGGTCGATGCGTCGGTAACCGGGAGGTGCGCCAGCGGTGGCGCACCCCGCGCGACGCAACCCGTTTCCCCGAAAGGACTTCCACCTGCCTCGCAGGTCAACCGTTGCCCTGTTCTACGCGGGGGTTCTCTTGCTCTCGCTCGTTTGGGCCTGGATCTTCGGGATCCAGGTCCTCGGGCCCTCCGCGCCCACCGCGCTCGGGCTCGCCCAGGGCGTCCTCCTGGGGCTCTCCATCGTCGGCGTCTGCCACCTGCTCTACCGCGTGTCCGAGCGGATGCGCGAGGCGACCCGCTTCCTCGGCGGGTTCTTCGGGCCCATCCGCGTCCGCGACGCGCTGCTGCTCGCCACGATCTCGGGCATCGCGGAGGAGGTGTTTTTCCGCGGCGCGCTCTGGCCCCACCTCGGCCTCGTCGGCACGTCCGTCCTCTTCGCGATCTGCCACGTCGTTCCCGTGCGTGAGCTCGCCGCGTACCCGCTCTTCGCGTTCCTCGCCGGCATCGTGTTCGGGTTCCTCCGCGAACGCACGGGCTCCGTGTGGCCGTGCGTGGCGGCCCACGCCACGGTCAACGCGCTGAACCTCGCCTGGATCGGCGCCGTCGAGCACCGCCGGAGCGCGCCCGCCGCGCCACCGCGGCCGCCGGCCCCCGAACCCCCTCCGCCTCCGCCCGCGGAGCTGCTCCCGCTCCCCGACGTGCCCGACACGTTCCCGGTGACGGTCTGGCGCTACGACCTCCACCTCGAGATCTCGGGCACGGACCGAGAGAACCTCCCGCAGTGCCTCGAGCACGAGCAGCTCGCGATCTTTGCGTACGTCGCGCGACCCGAGGTCTACGAGGAGATCGGGAAGGGGCTCTTCGTGTTCACGGAGAGCTTCGAGGCGCCGCTCGCCGCGTTCCCGAACGACCTCGCGACGCTCAGCGCCTATCTCTTCCAGCCGGTCACGGGGATCGAGCTCGCGGAGCGCTACGTGGACGAGGAGACGACCGACGACGTGCGCGCCTGGAAGATCGTCGCCAACCGCGGCGAGTGGGTGAAGGTGCCGCTGCTCGTCGGCCCGCCCGAGGAGGACCGCTTCGTCGTGGACGCCGACCGCGAGGACACGGAGGTCCTCGCCGCGCACTGGAAGGAGTACCCCCGCTGGTTCCAGGACGCGATGCGGTTCAAGTACCCGAGGCTGCGCGACCTCTAGAGCCTCACTGGGCGAGAAGCGCGTCGAGCACCTCGACCGCCCGCACTCGCGTGTGGAGGGTCCCCTGGTCCTCCAGGATCGCCCGCATCGCCGGGATCGCGTCGCGGTCGCCCAGGGCGCCGAGCATGACCGCGCAGCGATGACGGAGGATCGCGTTCTCGCTCGCGAGGCCGTTGCGCAGGACAGGGGCGGGGGAAGGCTCGAGCTTACGGTACTCCGCGAGGAGATCGTCCTCGAACAGGCACGTCTCGGTGTCCCCGAGCGCGAGGAGGAGCGCCTGGTCGCCGGCCTTTGCCGGGTCGATGCGCAGGAGGCACCGCGCGGCGAACTGGCGGACCATCGGGTCGCCATCCGAGAGGCGGGCGGTCAGGGCTTTCCGGGAATCGACCCTGCACGCCCGGACGCCGCGGATCGCGACGTCCACCGCGTCCTGGTGAGAGGGCAGATACGTGGCCAGCGAATCGAAGTCCCCGGCCCTCCCGAGGTTCCACGCCACCGTCTCGGCCACAGAGTATTGCTCCTTCAGCGCGGCGAGGACCTGGCCGCGGTCCGCGACGGAGAGCCCCGGCAACATGCACGCGAGCATCCTGGCCGCGGCTCTGGAGGCGAAGAAGGCGTCGGCTCCGAAGTCCTTGCCCGGCGGACGGAGCCGCGGGACAAGGGCTTTCCACGCCTCGGAGAACTGGGGCTTCGCCAAGGGCCCGGCGCGCCAGAGCGAGTCCGCGAGACGATAGATCCGCACTTCATCGCCCGCGTCGACGGCCGCGGCGACCGCCGTCCCGATTACGTCGGCCTCCTTGGGCCCTCCCTTGCCGATCTCGTGGAGGGCGACGGCCGCGGCAACCCGCACGTTCTCGTCCTGGTGCTTGACCAGGGGCTTCAGGCGGTCGGCCAGCGATGAGGGGCCGAGGCTGCCGGCCAAGCGGCACGCTGCCACGAGGATCTGCACGGAGTCGCCCTTCAGGTGAAGGCCCGCGAGGATCGTCGCTCCGCGGGCGTCCTGGCCGCCGAGCGGAGCGACGGCCAAAGCGAGGAGCACCTCCTCTTTGGCATTCGCAGGATCGTTCGGATGGCCGAGTCGCACAAGCAGCGGAACGACCTCGGCGGGGTGCGCCACGGCCAGGGGACAGATCGCGCCCCTCTCGAAGTCGATGCCGGTCGACTCCTCCTCGGTCTCGGCCAGCTGCTTCGCAAGCCGGGTCCGGAGGCGCGAATCCGTCTTGAAGATGAGCCTCTCGAGCGCCTCCTTGCCCGGCGCGCCGAGAGCAAGCAACGCCGCGGCGGACTCGGGCGGCGCCTCCCAGCGTGCGATCCTCGGCTCGAGCAGGGGAACCAGATCGGCCGCGTAGGGGCCTGCCTTCGCGACGTGCCAGAGCGCCCCCTCCAGCTCGGTACGGATCGCCGTCGCCTCGAGGCACGTCTTCGCGGCACTCACCCCCGCCCCAGGGACGCATGCCAGGGCGCCGATCACATTGCCACGCCGCTCGTCGGTCAGGCTCGCCTGCGCGAGCTCCGCAAGTGTGGCGACGCTTGGCTCGCCGAAGGCGACCATCGTGTCGAGCAGGGCATGCGCTTCGGCCGAGTCCTTGTCTCCGAGCCCCCGAAACCGCGCAGCGAGCACGGGAAGCGCGGCCGCGGCGCGCGGCCCGAGGCGGGCGAGCACCGTGAGGGCTTCGTCTCGCGCCGCGCCGTTGTCCAGCAGCTTCAGGACGGCCGGCACCGCCGCTTCCGGGCCCGCGTCCAAGTCGAGGAGGAGATTCAAGTACTCCGCCTGCTCCGCGCGCGGTTCGGCTGCTCCCTGCTCGTACCGCTCGGGGGCCTTCGCCATGGACTCGACAATGGCGCCCGTCGCCCTCCGACCGATGCGGATGAGGGCGATCCGCGCGGCGGTCCGCGGGAGCCCGAACTTCGCGCCGAACTGCTCGGCGAGCGCGGGGGCGGCGGCGACGGCGTCCGGACCGATCCTCGACAGAGCCCAGGCGGCGCGCCACTCAAGGTCGTAGTCGGGGCTCGCGAGGATGCGCGTGAGCTGCGGGACGGCCTCCCTCGCCGCAGGGCCCAGATCGGCGAGCTTCAGCGCCGCCTCGCCCGCGCGGTCCGTGTCGAGGAGCGCACGAAGCTCCTCGACGGTCTCCGCGCGAGCGCCGGTTGCGAGAGCGGCAACCAGCACGAGGCGGCGTGTCGGCAGTCCCATGCGGTCAGGCGAGCGGACGAACGCTACCGCCGGAAGCCGCCGCGGAAGCCGCCGCCGAACCCGCGCTCGAACCCGCCGCCCTCGAACGCGCGGCTGTCGTAGCTCTGGTGGTAGGACGGGTGATAGCCGCCGTAGTTGTAGGCCGGGTGGTACGCCGGCGTGTACGCCGGATGGTACGGGTGCGCGTACGGATGGTACGGCGTCGCGTGGCCCTGCCAGCAGTAGCCCTGCACGAAGCCGCGCCGCCACGCGTACGCGTAGCCGGGATCGTAGATCTCGGCCGGGTCGTAGTAGGGCACCCAGTAGTCGTTCGGGTTCACGGCGCTGATGCCGTAGACGCCGTTCGACACGACAACGCTCTGGTACTGGTTCGAGACCAGGTTGCCAGCGGTCTGCGCCTGCTGCCGGATCGAGTTGATCGCGTCGTGCACGGTCTTCGGCTGCGCCTGGAACGTCTGCCCGAGCCGCGTCGCCCACGACAGCTGCGCGTCGAGCATGTGGAGCACGCTCGGGTAGTTGACGAGCGCCTGCACGGACGCCGGCAGCGACGCGGGCGGCGAGCCGCGGGACGCCTGCGGCTGGTTGATGTAGTCCGAGGCCTGCACGATCGCTCCCGGATTCGTGCACGCGTCGAGCACGTTCGCGACCAGCGGGTCGGGATAGAGGGCGATCGGCGCCACCTGGTTCTCGACCTGCCCGAGCGACCACATGGCCTGCCCGCCGTCCTCCTGGCTGTTCACGAAGCCCACGGTCAGAAGAACGAAGATGAGAGCGGTCCCGGCGGTTCGCATGCGGTCTCCTCCTGCGCGCGTCGCGCAGCATGGATTCTAGGACCGCCGTCGCGGGACCGAAACGGGGGGGGCTCCGGGGGCCGCGTGCTACCCTCGCCCGATGCGCGCCCTGCGCCTGCTGCTCCCCTTCGCGGCCTTCGGCTGCGCGGCGCCGCACGCGCCGGAGCCGTCGTCCGCGACCGAGGGCATGTCGGGACTCCTGCGCGTCGTCCTGATGCTCGACAAGCTCAAGTGAATGACGTGAGCGGACGGCATCCAGGATGCCGTCGGGCGCCTGGACGGCGTCCAGCACGTCGACGTCGAGTTCGGCACGCAGAGGGTCTACATCACGCCGGCGAGGGACCGGACGCTGGACCTCGCGGCGATCGAGCCGGCCGTCCGGGTCGGCGGCGGCCGTGTCGTGCGCATGCGGATCGCGGCCAGGGGCCGCATCGAGCGGGACGGCAAGGAGACGCGCTTCCGGATCGACGGCTGGGAGGATGCGTACCCGATCGAGGGCGACGACTTGAAGGACGGCGCCCGCACGCTCCGGCTGGGCGTGCGATTCACGGACGGCAAACCGCACCTCCACGTCGTCGAGGAGTGACGGGGCCGCGCCGCTACTTGCACGTCGCGGGCGGCGTCGTGCGGTCGTCGAGGATCATCACGACGCTGCGCGTCGGGTCGCCGTCCTGGTCGTGGAGGCCGCCGGCGAGGACCGTCGCGCCGCTCGGGTCGTTGAACCCGACGTGCCCCGCCATCGGGAACGGCAGCTCGGAGGCCGTCACGTCGTAGACGAGCGCGTTCGGCGACCCGCCCGGGTTCTGGACGTACTCGACGATCTCCAGCGTGGGGATCGTCCGCCCGCCGGCCGAGATCTGGAAGCCGCCCGCCGCGAGGTAGAGCTTCCCCGTCGAACCCCACGGCGTCAGGCTGTACGCGCCGCGCCGGTCGAAGAGGAGCTTCGTCGCGAGCCACGAGAGGTCCGTGTCGAAGTCGTGGATCACGATGCTCCGCGTGTCCCCCGCGACGACCATCACGCGCCCGTCGTGCGTGACGACGCCCTGCGAACGGAACCGCGCGTCGGGCTCGAAGAACGGCACCACGTTGACGGTGTCCACGCGGGCCGCGATCTGGCTCAGGTTGCCGACGGTCACGTAGACGTCGTCGAAGCCGCGCGAGAACTGGAGGTGCTGCGCCGACGGCTGGCCGAGGTGGCCGGAATGCCCGTGCCACGACCCGTTCTCGAGGTACTCGAGGGAGTCGAGCGGATCGCCCGCGTCGCCGAAGCCGCCCGACACGAGGACGCCGGACCGGAAACGGCTCGCGGCGTGCCACCGTCGCGCCTCGAGGAGAGGGGGCCCGGGGGAGGACCCGCTCGAGGGGTCAAAGTACTCCGTGGTCGCGAGCGGCGCCCCGCCCGGCGAGGCGACGCCGCCGACGATGAGGAGGCGGCCGTCCTGGAGCAGCGTGGCCGTGAACTCCGCGCGCGGGCCGAGGAGCCCATTCGGCAGCAGCTTGAACGTGCGCGTGCCCGGATCCCATTCCTCCACGGTGTCGGTCGCCTCGGTCGCGCTGCGGTGGCCGCCGAGCACGAACACGCGCGTGCCGATCCGCACGACCTGCGCGAGGTAGCGGGGGACGTTGAGCCGGTCGCCGAGGTCGAGGATCTGGTCCTCGCGCACGGCCGGCGTCGGTCCGCCCGTGATGAAGCAGACATCCGTGTCGGCGCCGAGCGCGGCGCCGGACGCGGACCGGATCGCGCTCTTCACGACGAGCTGGAAGCGGGCGTCCGGCGGGAGGTCGGGCGAGGGTTGCACGCGCACGCTCCGGGGGTTCGCGGGCTCCGTGACGATGTTCGCGGGCACCTGGGTGCCGTTCGAACGCAGGAGCACGAGCGTGCCCAGCGAGAGCGTGCTCACGTCCACGCTCTGGGAGAAGGTGACCGAGATCCACGTGCCCGTCGCGAAGCCGATCGTGCCGTCCGCCGGGACCGTGGCCACGACCTCGAAGGAGGCCGCGCCCCCGCCTCCCCCGCCGCCGCCGCCGCATGCGGCGAGCAGCACGGCCAAGGAGGCAACCCACGCCTTCATGTCCCCCTTATACCGGCGCGGCGGCCCGATTTCACCGGGGGACACGGGCGCACACGGCGGCCCGGTCATAATCCGGGACATGGAGCCCCTCCGGATCGACGGCGCCGAGGGCGAGGGCGGCGGCCAGATCGTCCGCACGGCGCTCGGCCTCTCCCTCGTGACCGGGCGGGAGGTCCGCCTCAGGAACATCCGGGCACGGCGGGCGCGGCCCGGCCTTCTCCGCCAGCACCTGACCGCCGTCGAGGCCGCGGCGCGGATCGGCGACGCCCGCGTCGAGGGGGCGCGCCTCGGCAGCACGGAGCTCGCCTTCGCGCCCGGGAGGGTCCGGGCCGGCGACTCCGCCTTCGACGTCGGCACGGCGGGCAGCGTCACGCTCGTGCTGCAGACGGTGCTCCCGGCGCTGCTCGTCGCCGACGCCCCGTCGCGCGTGACGCTCTTCGGCGGCACGCACAACCCGCTCGCGCCGCCCTTCGACTTCCTCGCGCGCGTGTTCGTGCCCGCGATCGCGCGGATGGGCGCGCGCGTGCGCCTCGACCTCGTGCGCCACGGCTTCTTCCCCGCGGGCGGCGGCGAGGTGCGCGCGGAGGTGGTTCCCTCCCCCCTCGCCCCCCTCCTTCTGTTGCAACGGGGAGAGATCCTGCGCCGGCGCGCCGAGGCCGTCGTCGCCAACCTGCCGCTGTCGATCGCCGAGCGGGAGCTCCGCGCCATCGGCTGGGACGAATCGGTCGCGCGGCCGGTCGAATCGGCGGGGCCGGGCAACGTCGTGATGCTCCACGTCGAGTCCGAGCACGCGTCGGAGCTCGTCACCGGGTTCGGGGCGAGAGGGGTGCCCGCGGAACGCGTCGCGCAGGGGGCGCTTGCCGGGATGGAGCGCTATCTCGCCGCCGACGTCCCGGTGGGCGAGCACCTCGCGGACCAGCTGCTCGTCCCGATGGCGCTCGCCGGCGGGGGCGCCTTCCGGACGATGCCGCTCTCCTCCCACGCGCGCACGAACGCGGCGCTGATCGAGCGGTTCCTGCCCGTGCGGTTCGCGTTCGAGGCGGGAGTGTTGCGAATAGAGGGGGTCCGGGGGAGGTAACGATCGAAACGGCCCTTGCGCGGCAAGGGGCCCCAAACGGACAATGCTCGGGCGGGCGCTCGGGCGCCTGGGAGGGACCGGTGGAGTACGCGATCTACAAGTACTGCGCCATCGTCGGCGGGGTTCTCGTGGGGCTGCAGCTGATCCTCCAGCTCTTCGGGATGGGCGGCGACCACGACGTCGACGCCCACGCCGACGTCGACGTGGACCACGGCGACCTCCACGGGGAGGCGGGGACCGAGGGCCACGGCAACGTCTTCGCCGGCATCCTATCGTTCAAGGCGCTGTCCGCGTTCGCGGGCGTGTTCGGCCTCGTCGGGCTCGTGACCATCGAGCACAAGTTCGGTGAGATCGCCCGGATGGGGATCGCCGCGAGTGCGGGCGTCGCGAGCATGTTCGTCGTCGCCTGGACGATGCGCGGCCTCGCGCGCCTCAGCGCCTCGGGCACCGTCCACGTCGGCAACGCCGTGGGCGCGACCGGCACGGTCTACCTCCGGGTGCCCGGGCACGGCTCGGGCCGCGGCAAGGTCACGGTCGAGATCCAGGGCCGTTCCATGGAATTCCCGGCAGTCACCGACGGCGACACCCTCGAGACGGGGATGCAGGTGACGGTCGAGGCGGTCGAGGGCGACGACCTGCTGAAGGTCGTCCGAAGCTAGGGAGGCGAGAACATGTTTGCTGCGGCACCGGGGCCCGAAGTCCTTCTCATCCTGTTCGTCGCGGTCTTCGCGTTCAGCATCCTGCTGCTGCTGATCAAGCGATACCGGCGATGCCCGTCGAACAAGGTCCTCGTCGTCTACGGAAAGGTGACGGGGCAGCAGGCGGCGAAGTGCGTGCACGGCGGCGCGGCCTTCATCTGGCCCGTCGTGCAGGACTACGCCTACCTCGACCTCGAGCCGATCCAGATCGAGATCCCGCTCAAGGGCGCGCTCTCCCTCGAGAACATCCGCGTCAACGTCCCCTCGGTGTTCACGGTGGCGATCGGCACCGAGCCGACCATCATGCAGAACGCCGCGGTGCGCCTCCTGAATCTCGCCTCCGACGACATCATGGCGCAGGCGCGCGACATCATCTTCGGCCAGCTGCGCCAAGTGATCGCGTCGATGAAGATCGAGGACATCAACCGCGACCGCGAGGCCTTCCTGAGCTCGATCCAGGCCTCGCTCGAGCCGGAGCTCCGGAAGATCGGCCTCGTCCTCATCAACGTCAACATCACGGACATCACCGACGACTCGGGCTACATCGAGGCGATCGGGCGCAAGGCCGCCGCGACCGCCATTCAGCAGGCGACGATCGACGTCGCCGACCAGGAGAAGAAGGGCGCCGTCGGCGTCGCGGGCGCCAATCGGGAGAAGGACATCCAGGTCGCGGTCGCGCAGAAGGAGCGCGACATCGGCACGAAGGATGCCGAGAAGGAGCGCACGATCCAGGTCGCCAACCTCGAGAAGGAGTCGAAGGTCGGCGAGCAGAAGGCGCACTTCCAGCGCGATGCGCAGGTCGCCGACGCGGAACGGGAGAAGCGCATCCGCGTGGCGGAGGCGAACGCGCTGGCGGTGAAGGGCGAGAACGACGCGCAGGCGACGATCGCGCGCACGAACGCCGACCTCGCCATCGAGCAGGCGGGCGCCTACCAGCGCGGCGAGACGAGCCGGCGCGTGGCCGAGGCGGAGGTCCTGAAGGCGCAGTACGAGGCGCAGACGATCGCGGCGAAGGCGCAGGAGGCGAAGATCGAGGCGGAGAAGAACGCCGAGCTCGTCGCGCTCGCGAAGTCGCAGAAGGCGAAGATGATCGTCGACGCCGAGGCGGCGGCCGAGCGGCGCCGCATCGAGGCGCAGGGCGAGGCGAGCGCGATCTTCGCGAAGCTCGAGGCGGAGGCGCGCGGCCAGTACGAGATCCTCCAGAAGAAGGGGCAGGGCTTCGCCGAGATCGTGAAGGCGTGCGGCGACGCGCAGGCGGCCTTCCAGATGATGATGCTCGAGCACTTGGACCACCTCGCGGACACCGCGTCGAGCGCGATCAGCAACATCAAGTTCGACAAGGTCGTCGTCTGGGACCCGGGCACGAACGGCAACGGGAAGTCGGCGACCGCCGGGTTCCTGCAGGGGCTCGCGGGCTCGCTGCCCCCGATGCTCCAGATGATGCGCGACATCGGCGGCGTGCAGATGCCCGACTACTTCGGGAAGGTGACCGGCGACGCGAAGGCCGGGACGCCCGAGGCGAAACGCTCCGAGCCGGCGGCCACCGAGCCGAAGAAGAAGGCGACGTAGTTGGGCGCGGAGTCACAGGGGGTTCCGGGGGCGGTCGATCGGATCGCCCCCGGGCCGCGTCTCGAGCGCATCTGGATCAAGCGCCGGCGCCGCGAGGCCACGGAGGAGGTCGCGCGCGCGACCCTCCTCGCGGGATCGGGCATCGACGGCAACGCGGACCGCGGCGGCCGCCGCCAGGTGACGATCCTCTCCCTCGATCGTTGGCGCGAGCTCATGGCGGAGCTGGGCTCCGACCTTGACCCGCGCGCGCGCCGCGCGAACCTCCTCGTGTCGGGGATCGAGCTCGCGGAGAGCCGCGGCCGCGTGCTCGCGGTGGGGAACTGCGCGCTCCGCATCCGCGGGGAGACGCGACCCTGCGAGCGGATGGACGAGGCGCTGCCCGGGCTCCGCGAGGCGATGCGCGCGCGCTGGGGCGGCGGCGTCTTCGCCGAGGTCGTTCGCGGCGGGGAGATCGCCGTGGGAGATGCCGCGGCGTGGGAGGAGTGACCGCGATGGCGCTCATGGCCGCCGGGACGGTGCTGCCGGGGCTCGTCCTCGGGCATCTCCGGCGGCCCGCGTAGCTCCCTCCCCCCTCCCGGGACCCTCCTCCTTCCCCCGCGGCATTCCCTGCGCGGCACGTTTGTCCCGCGCTGAGACGCTCGCCCTTTGCCTTCCGCCGGGGGAGTGGGACTCTTCCTCTGAGATGCACTCCGGCGGGCCCGGTGTGCACAGGGGAATTTGGGGTCTCCAAGGAGCTGCAACATGAGAGGTACCCGGAGGACTGAGGAACGCGGCACGATCCTCCTGATCGTCGTGTTCCTCGCCACCGCCATCGCCGGGCTTGCTGCGCTGAGCTCGGGGCGCGTCGTCACGGAGTCGCGCCACCAGACCGTGCTCGAGCAGGAAACCCGCGCGTACAACGAGGCTTACGCCAAGATCCAGATGGCGCTCAACGTGGTCAACACGAGCGCCTACAACGACGAGAACCAGAACATCGAGCTGCTCGACGCGATCGCCGGCAAGCACGGCGGCACGGCGGGCGGCGAGGCGCCTCCCGTCGAGGAGTGGCTGCAGGATCCGGAAGGGGTCCTCCACGGCAAGCTCGAGGGTACGGACGTGCGCGTCTACCGCGCCCGCGAGTACATCAAGCGCCTTGCCCAGCTGAAGGGGCACGAGCTCGAGGACGTCGATCCGGGCGGGCTGTCGCAGAGCTACTACGTGCTCGAGGCCGACGGCCGCGCGGGCGAGACGACCCGCCTGCTCTCGGCCCTCGTGCGCGAGAACGAGCCGTTCAGCTCGTTCGTGTTCTTCCAGAACCGCCACACGCTCGGCGTGTCCGGCGCGCCGCGCGGGCTCATCCACTCGAACGACTCGCTCGCCTTCTACTTCCCGAACGGCAACTACGTGGACTCGGTCTCCGCGGTGAACGGCTTCCAGTACGAGGCCGGCGCGACGTCGGGGAACACGAACATCGCCACCGGGAACCCCGAGGCGCAGCAGATCAGCCTCGAGGAGGTCAACTTCGACGACCTCGCGGTGAAGGCGATGACCTACCGCGGCGAACCGGGCCTCGACGCCGAGATCAAGCTCTTCGGGAACGGCACGGCGCGCATCCGCCAGTACTCGCCGCCGCGCTACGACACGGTCACGAAGACGTCGACGACGCAGGTCCTCACCGGCTACAACACGCAGACGGTCACGCAGTCGCAGCAGGTCCAGGTGGGCACGACGCAGCAGGCGCGCACCCGCCAGGTGATCAGCGGCTACACCACCGAGACCTACACGGTCACGGTGCCCGTCTACGAGACGCAGACGGTCACGCTGACGCGCCAGGACCCGGTCTACGAGTGGCAGACGGTCGAGAAGACGCGGCAGGTCCCGGTCTACGGGACGGTCGCGTCGACCTGCACGCGGCAGGTCAAGGTCTTCGTCCCCTACGACGACGGCGCGGGCGGCGGCACGGCCGTCGGCGGCGACGGCGGCGTTGCCGGCGAGTACGTGTGGGTGACCGAGTCCTACGCCTGCGACAAGACCGTGATCACCGGCTACACGACGGAGACCTACACGACGACCGAGAGGGTGCAGGTCGGCACCACGACCGTCACCTACACCCAGAACCAGCAGGTGCAGGTCGGCACCACGACCGAGACGCGCACGCGCCAGGTGCCCATCTACACGACCGAGACGTACTACGTCAACGTGCCCGTGTACGAGACGCAGGACGTGCAGGTGCAGGTCCAGGTCCCCAACTACGAGACGGTGACGAACACGTGGACGGAGAAGGTCTACGTCGCCCCGGTGCTCATGTCCACGACGACGGTCAGCCTCGGCGACACGGCCAACACGATGTTCATCGACGGACGCATCACGAAGCTCGACGGCGACCTGAACGGCCGCCTGACGATCGTGGGCAACGAGAAGGTGCGCGTCACCGGCAACCTCCGCTACGTGGATGATGCCGGCCGTACGGCCATGCTCAATGGCGGCGACTACACGAAGCCGTACCAGCGCAACGAGAGCTACACGGGGAACAGCGTCCTCGGCATCATCGCGCGCGACGACATCCTGCTCACGAACGGCATGCCCACCCAGGCCGAGGTGAACGCCACGATGCTCTCGGCGAACGGCCGCGTCGGCATCGACGGCTTCCAGATCGACGCGAGCGGCGAGCCGATCAAGGACGTGTACTACGGCCTCACGGCCGAGGAGAAGGAGCGCGAGCAGGCCTACGACCAGACGAGCTACAAGTCGGGCTCGTACAAGAAGGACTCGCTGCGGCGTCTCGGCGGGATCGTGTCCAACGACCGCATCCTCGAGACGTACATCAAGCCTCGGAGCGACGGCACGTCAGTCGTCGACGCGGGCTTCAAGCGCGGCAACATGCGCTTCGACTTCAACCTGCTCTTCAACCCGCCGCCGAACTTCGTCAACGTCCCGCGGCCGGTCGCGATCTCGATCGCCCCGGTCTACTTCGTGCGCGGCGGCCAGGACGAGTAGGGTTCTTCACGCAATCTCCACGAGGGCGGGCGGCTCGAAGGGGCCGCCCGCTCCGCATTTGCGGCGGCCTGCGCGCGGACGCGAGCGTGCTACGCTCTTGCCTTGAGCCGCGAACTCGCCTTCGCCCTCGCTGCCGCACGGGAGGCCGGCGCGGCGACGCTCCACTGGTTCGGGAGCGAGCACCTGGGCGTCGAGACGAAGGGGGACGGCACGCCGGTCACGCGCGCCGACCGCGAGGCGGAGCGCATCCTCGTGGAGAGGATCCGCGGAACGTTCCCGGACGACGGCATCCTCGGCGAGGAGACGGGGGAGCGGCGAGGCGCGAGCGACCGGCGCTGGATCCTCGACCCGATCGACGGGACGAAGTCGTTCGTGCACGGGGTTCCGCTCTACGGGACGCTTGTCGCGCTCGAGGTGCGCGGCGCGGCCGTGCTCGGCGTGATCTTCCTTCCCGCGCTCCGCGAGACGGTCTTCGCGGCCCGCGGCGACGGGGCACACTGGGCCCGGGGCCTCGGCGAGGGCGAGACGACCGTCCCCGCGCGCGTCTCCACCGTCGATCGGCTGGACCAGGCGCTCCTCTGCACGACGTCGGCGCGGGGCTTCGAGCGGAGCGGCCACACGGCGTTTCTCGAGCGCATCCGCGGGCGCGCGGGGACCGAGCGCGGATGGGGCGACTGCTACGGCCATGCCCTCGTCGCGACGGGCCGCGCCGAAGTCATGCTCGATCCGGTCATGGCCATCTGGGATTGCGCCGCGCTGCAGCCGATCCTCGAGGAGGCGGGCGGCCGCTTCACCGACTTCGCCGGCACCCCCACGCACCGGGGCGGCAGCGCGATCTCGACGAACCTCGCCCTCGCGGACCAGGTGCGCGTGCTCGCGCGGGGCTGAGCCTGAGATGAGACGTCGTGGGCCCCCGGGCGGCCCCGGCCGGCCGCGTCGCAAGCGCCCGGCTACCGGCCCTCGCCAGCCGCCTCCGCGAGGTCGACCGTCACATCGGGCTCCTCGCCGACCTCGAGGGAGTAGGTGCGCCCGTACCCCTCTTCGTTCACGACGGTCGCGGTGAGGGCGGCAACGTCGGGCGGGAGCCCACGAAGCCGGGCCCTCCCGTCGTCGCCGGCCTCCGCCCACGGCATGCGGAGGCCCGTCGAGCCGGCATGGAACCCGCGTACGCTGACCTTCGCGCGTGGAACGGGCGTGCCGGCCTCAAGAACGAGGATCGTGAGCGTCCGGCCGATGCGGTCGGGAACGGCGGATACGCGGAGATCCTGCCCCTCGACCTGGGTGACCTCCTGCCGGGCGTAACGGTCGCCGGCGGTCACGTGGAGCGTGTACTTCCCCGGTCCGACGGGCTCCGTCACCGGGTCGCGGTCGTCCTTCCGCACCTTCCGCCACATCACGATGTCGCCGTCCGCGAGCAGCGCGACGAGCGCCTCCTCGCCCTCCGGGACCTCCACGGTGAGCCTCTCCGAGGGCTCCGGCGCAGGCGACGGAGGCTCGACGAACGGCAGGATCTTCACGACGGTGTCCTGGCCCGTCGCACGGAAGGTCCCGTCCGCGACCGTCCGGTGCTCCGCGTTCAGGACCGTGAAGCGCCCCTCCCCCACCGGGAGGCCGGCGACGCGGACGCGCCCCTCGGCGTCGAACGGGATGTCCCCGAGGACGACCGACGACCCGGCACCCGGGGGGTCGCCGTTGACCGCCACCGTGAGGGAGCAGGGCACGCCGCCCGCCGCGCTCTCCGACTCGAAGATCACGAGACCCGGAAGCGGAGCGAGCGTGCCGACGTCCTTCGTCCCGCGCTCCGGCGGCTCCGTCTCATGCTGCACGATCTGCTGGACTCCGTCGACCGCGATCCATGCCTTGAGCATCCGCGTCGCACGACCGCCGAGGGCCGGCGTCACGAAGCGGCCATCGTCGTCCGTACGGGCGCGCGCCTCGTCCTGCCACACGGTGGCAGCCGGCTTCCGGCGCATCTCGAAGACATGCACCGTCGTGCCGGCGCAGGAGACCCCGCGGGAGTCCACGACGCGGCCGGCGAAGTGCGTCCCAACCTTGAGCACGATGTCGACGACGACCTCCTCGCCCGGTTTCACGTCGACCGGACCTGCCTCCCGCGGAGGGTGGTCGAAGTCGGCGGCGACGAGCGTGAACCCGTCGGCCGGGGGAACGCGCTCGAACCGGAACCGGCCCGTCGCATCCGCCTCGACGCTCCAGCCCAGCTCGGGCACGCGGTCCTCGGGCTCGAGGTCCGCGAGCATGGTCGACGTCCCCGGCGGCATGGCGAGTCGGACGATCGCGCCGCCCACGGGCAGATCGTCGCACCGGAGCGTGCCCGACACGCGGCCGAGCTGGCGCAGGACGAGCGGGATCGCGACCTCCGGTTCGTGGAGCCGGAGACGGCGGGTCTCCCCGACGAACCCCGGCGCACGGAGGGTAAGGAGCGCCGGCCCGGCGGGCAGGGGTCCGAGGACGCAGGGGCGATCCCCCGTCCCCTCCTCGACGTGGACCGCCCCCCCGGCGTCGCGCAGCTCGAGCTTCCACTGCGGGCGCGCCGTCTCGGGCAGCGCGCCCACGGTCACGCGGGCGGTCACGTCCCCCGCCGCCGGCTGTTCGTGCGCGCGCCCGGCCGCCTCCGGACCCGCGGAGGCCGCGGAGCCCCCGGTCCGGGAAGGGGCCCGGCCGGACGCCGGGCCCCGCATCGCGAGCGCAACGATCGCGGCGATGGCGACGAGAGCGCCCGCAACCGCGATCCGGAGTTGTTGCCGCGACATTCCCCCTCCTGGCTCAGTAACCCGAGGTGTACTCGATCACGGGGACGATGACTCCGCAATAGCCGTCGCAGGTTCCCCAGACGGTGAGCTCGGACTTCGAGTCGGTGATCCGGGCGGACCCGGAGTCGTCCCACCAGCCCACGGAGAGCGCCAGGCCGAGGGTCGTCTGGCACGTGATCACCTCGGGGCTCCGGCCCCCCTCGCCGCCGTCGTTGTCCTGGAAGATCTGGTCCATCGAGCCGCCCTTCGACCAGTGGATGGAGACGCTCGGCCCGCCGGCGTACACCTGGAGCGTGTAGCTCCCGCTGTCCCCGGAGCCGTGCCCGCCGGCCGTCGCCTCGACCCCGCCGGACGCGTGGCAGTCGAGGGTCATCTTGCTGGCCTTGATGCGCTGGCTTCCGTACGCCTGCGCGTAGCTGTCGTCGTTGATCGACGCGTGCGCCCTGAACTCGTTGCGCGCGATGCCCTCGATGTCCTCGATGGGCTTGCGGCAGCCGATGACGCGCGTGACGATGTAGGTGCCGTTCCCGGACGCGGCCGCGCTCAGGTTCGTGGTGCAGCGGTACGCGTACGCGTTCATGTTCCCGAAGATGTAGAGGTGCTTCGCGCTGAGGATGTACTGCCAGCTCCACCACGAGGTGAGCGCGCTCCCCGAGCCGCTGTTGGTCTGCAGGTCGGGGGGGTTGATGTTGCTGATGACCGTCCAGGCGCAGTTCTCCGCCCGGAGCGGCGTGGCGACGAGCGCGCAGAGGAGGAGCACGAGGAAGACGAGACGCATCTGGATCTCCTTCTTGCAGAAGTACGACGGGCGCCCCCGCGACCCCCGCGGAGGGCAGGCGGCGGGAGGCCGCCCCATGTAAGTCGCCGGCAGGTGTCACTTTGGAGGGCGCACGGGGGTACGATTCACGGCCTCATGCGCGGGTTTTCAGCTTTTTTTCTGCTTGTTGCGACGGCGGTCGCGACGCCGCTCACCCCGGAGAAGGTGGAGCTGATCCCGGGCCTCTACCCGAAGGAGCGCCGCGAGCTCAAGAGGCGCCTCGCCGGGCGCACCGAGGGGGCGCGCGAGGCGCTGGTGGAGGCGGGCGTCGATCCCCGGGTCGCGGAGCGGATCGAGCGGCTGCCCCCGGGCCCCCTCCTCGTCGAGCGCTATGCGGCGGAGCTCCCGCTCGAAGCGCCCGACCTGACGCAGACGCAGCGCGAGCTGCTCCAGCACCTCCACCCCGCGGTCCTCGCGGCCGAGTGGGCGCTCGTCGTGGAGCGCGAGCGGCTCGTCCCGGCTCTCAAGGACGAACCGACGCGCCGCCAGGTCGCGGAGAGCTTCGACCGGCAGGTGCGCGAGATCGAGAAACGGTACTGGAGGGTCGTCGGCGCCGTGCTGACGGAAGCGCAGCGCGCCGCGATCCACCCGCTGCTGCCGCAGCCGTACCAGCGGCCGCCCGACCTCGCCGGGCACGTCTACCAGGCGCCGGGGCTCACGGTCGCGCAGGCGGGCAGGATCCGCGCGCTGGTCGCGGAGTACGAGTCCGAAAGTGCGGCGGACGCGGCGGAGGCGCGACGGCTGAAGCAGGGGCCCGGGTACGACGCGGCGGTCGACCGCCTCGGCGACCTGCTCAGGCGGATCGTCACGCAGGCGAGCGGGATCCTCACGCCGGAGCAGCTCCGCTACATCGACGCGTTGCCGCCGCTCGTGGGGCCGAACGAGCGCGGCGGCGAGTTCGTGCTCGAGATGGGGCTCACGCCCGAGCAGCAGGAGCGCGCGAAGCCGCTCATCGAGGAGACGAAGCGGAAGGTGGACGAGGCGCGTCGCGTGGCGGAGGCGAAGGTCCGCGCGATGCAGGGCGAGGTGTCCGGCGAGTCGCCGCAGGCGATGACGATGCAGATGATGCAGCAGGAGGCGGCGGGCGACGCCGCGCGCATCGTCGAGGACGCAGCGCGGAAGGGGCTGCTCGAGATCCTCGACAAGAAGCAGGTCCTCGGCTGGATCCTCTCGCCGCGGTAGGGAAGAGAGGGGGCGCGGGGGAGAGAGGGATACAATCCGGCTGGATGCCGGAGGTTCCCCACGTCCCGACCGACGAGGAGACCGCGCGGCGGGATGTCGCGCCCTACCTCGACATGACGCCGCAGGAGCGGCTCCAGGTCTTCGCCTCGCTGCTCGCGGACATGGATGCGCTCCTCAACGGACGCATGCCCGTCGAGGCGCCGGAGGACCCGCCGTTCTGGATGCGATGGAAGGACCCGTCGATTGGTCGCCCTTCGTAGCCTTCCGGAGCTGGCGGCCACTATCTCAGCGGACCTCGCCGCGGCGAAGATCCGTCACGCCGTCTCCGGCGCGGTCGCGATGGCCGTGCACGGCTTCGTCCGGGCCACGAAGGACGTCGACATCCTGGTCATCGTGCCGCAGATCCGGCTGCCGGAGGTGTTTGCCATCGTCCGGGGCCAGGGCTTTCAGGGCACGGATGCGGAGCTGATTCGCGGACTCCGCGAGCGCGGCTTCGCGGAGCTGCGCTCCGGCCCCGTGCGCGTGGAGATCCTCGCACCCGTGCTGCCCTACCACCACACGCTTCCGGACCGGGCGCTGTCGGTCGAGATCTCCGGCACGAGCGTTCCGTTCGTGTCCCTCGAGGATCTCGTCGTCCTCAAGGTGCTGTGGCACCGCCAGAAGGACATCCCTGACATCCTCTCTCTGCTCGCCGCCGCTCGCGACTTCGACGCCGCCTACGTGCGCTCCACGCTGGCATCGATCCTGCCGGCAGATGATCCCCGCCACGCGGAGCTGGCCGATTGGATCGGGCGGTACGTTCGGCGTACGGAATAGACGTCACTCCACGAGCAGCTCAACCGGCACGTCGAACGTGCGCGAGGCGCCGGCACGCTGCACCTCCACACGGACCCCCGCGGCTTTCATGGCCTCGGGCCCGAAAAGATCCGGGCTCTGTCCGTTGATCGCCACGACACGATCCCCGGCACGCAAGCCGGCGCGCTCGGCAGGCCCTCCTTCCAGGACGTAGAGGACCTTCCACGACCCCGACTCCCCTTCAAGCCCGGCGCCGATGCCGCGGAGCGAGGGTATCCGGATGGGCTCCGCCCCCTCCCGCTCGAATGCCACCCGGGATCCGGCGAAGTCGAACGTCAGGGCGAAGTTCTGGAGAACGCGCGTTCCCATCACGCCCGTCTCGCCGCTCGCGAAGCTCACGAGGGGCTCTTCGACCACGTACCGACCGACGCGGATCGGATCGGCAAGCCTACCGGTGCGTCGTGGGGTCATTCCCTCCCACGTGGATACGTAGCTGGTCACGCGAGGGCGGACCCTGAACGACAGGGCCTGCTCCATCTTCTCGGGCACCACGAAGTAGGCAGCGCTCCCGCTGTCGATGACGACCGTCGCGCTCTGTCCCCCTGGCAGGTCGAGCCGCATGCGTGCCTGACCCTTGGCGGTGGCGAAGACCGTCTTGCCGTCAGGAAGCGGGAGTTCCCTATCGGCGATCTGGACAGCATGATGCGGGTAGTCGATCCGCAGGGACACCCCCGCCCACATCTGAAAGCCAAGGATCCCGTCAATGGGCTCCCCGAACATGCGGCTGAGCTCGCCCAACGGGAGCACGAGCACGTCGGCATCCTGCGTTAACCGACCGACGCGAAGACTAGCGCGCGCATAGGTCCGTCGCTGCGCCTCGCTCCAGCCACTTGAACTTTCCAAGGGAGGGGACGCGCGCTCCTCGGTCGGGACCCCAAGCCGCGAGACCAGTCCGGGGTCGAGGATCGTGATGTCACAACCGGTGTCCAGCAGGAGGGATTCCCTGGAATCGTTGACCTCGACGTCCACGAAGATCCAGTTGCCGGCCCACCGGGCGGCCACTACTTCCCACGCAGGGCTCGCCGCGGGTTCGCGAGTCGAGGGAGTCGCGACCGTGGCGCAGCCCGCGAGGATGACTACGGCGAGCCTCCGCATCCGGTCATTCTAAGCAGTTGGCTTGGATTCACGACGACCGCCCAGCGAATCCACCTCGTTACCCACGAGTTACGAGCCACGCCGCGGCCCCCAACGGTTGCGCTAAGCTGTCTTCATGCGAACGGTGCTTGTCGTCGAGGACGATCCGGCCATCCGGCGCGGCGTCGTGGACGCGCTCGAAGCGTCCGGCTACCGCGCGCTCGAGAGCGCGGACGGCGACTCCGCGATCGAGATGGGCGCCACGCGCGAGCCCGACCTCGTGCTCCTGGACATCATGCTCCCGAAGCGCGACGGCTTCGCCGTCCTGAAGGAGCTCCGCCGCGCGCGCCCCGCACTGCCCGTCATCATGCTCACCGCGCGCGGGTCCGAGGAGGACCGCGTCAAGGGGCTCAAGGGCGGCGCGGACGACTACGTGGTGAAGCCGTTCAGCGCATCGGAGCTCCTCGCGCGCGTCGAGGCCGTCCTCCGCCGCTCCGCCGAGCGCCCGCGGCTCGCCGGCACGATCGACCTCCCCGGCTGCACCGTCGACCTCGAGCAGCGCGCGGTCACGCGCGACGGCGAGACGTCCGAGCTCTCGCAGCGCGAGACGGAGCTCCTCCGCTACCTCGCGTCCGCGCGCGGCCACCCGGTCAGCCGCGACGAGATCCTCCAGCGCGTGTGGGGCCTCGACCCGCACGGCATCACGACCCGCACCATCGACATGCACATCGCCCGCCTG
>DASUGR010000192.1:0-8597 GCA_036273915.1 Planctomycetota bacterium
CGCGGCAGATGTTCGCACTTCGCCGCGCCGCGGCCCCCGGACCCCCCCCGCGTCGCGGGCCCTCACGCCCGCGCGCCGAGCACCACGTCCGCCTCGATCTCCACCAGCATCCAGTCCTCGATCAGCCGACTCACCTCCACCATCGTCGTCGCCGGCCGCACGTCGCGAAACGCCTCCGCGTGCGCGCGGCCCACGGCCTCCCAGTCCCGCCGGATGTCCACGACGAACATCCGCGTCCGCACCACGTCGCGCAGGTCGCCGCCCACCTGCGCGAGCGCGCGCGCGATGTTGCCGATCGCCTGCCGCGCCTGCGCCCCCGCGTCGCCGTCGCCCACGTGCCCGCCCCCCTGCACCCACGCCGTCGTCCCCGTCACGTAAACGTGCCGCCCCGCCTGCACCAGCCGCGAGTACCCGACCGCCGCCTCCCACACCGCGCCGCTCCCGACGTTTCTACGCACCACGGGTTCCATGGGCCTCCATCTATCATGGCCCACGATGGCCGAACAAGAGTGGGGCAAGGCCCCGGCCACGACCGGCGAACGGCAGTTCCTGCGCGGCCCCGAGCGGCGCGGCTCCGAGCTGCTCCGCGCCCTCCGCATCTTCCTCGAGTTCATCCGCGGCATCCGCCGATTCCACTTCCTCGGCCCGTGCGTCACCGTCTTCGGCTCCGCGCGCTTCGACGAGTCGCACCGCTACTACGCCCTCGCGCGCGAGATCGGCGCGGGCCTCGCGCGCGCCGGCTTCACCGTGATGACCGGCGGCGGCCCCGGCATCATGGAGGCCGCGAACCGCGGCGCGAAGGACGCGGGCGGTGCGTCGGTCGGCTGCAACATCAAGCTTCCCGCGGAGCAGAGGCCCAACCCCTACCTCGACAGCTTCATCACGCTGCACTACTTCTTCGTGCGCAAGGTCATGCTCGTCAAGTACTCCTACGCCTTCGTCGCGCTCCCCGGCGGCTTCGGCACGCTCGACGAGATCTTCGAGACCGCGACCCTCGTCCAGACCGGCAAGATCGAGGACTTCCCGATCGTCCTCGTCGGCCGCGAGTACTGGGCGCCGCTCCTCGATTTCATGCGCGAGACGCTCGTCGCGCGCGGCACGATCGACCGGGCCGACCTCGACCGCATCGCGGTCACCGACTCCGCCGAGGAGGTCCTCGCGCTCATCAAGGAACGCGCCATGCGCCGGTTCGGGCTCACCTACGGCCCGCGCGTCCGCCGCCGCTGGTGGCTCGGCGAGCGGTAAGGAAGAGGGGGGGTTCCGGGGGCCGGGATTGGGCGTTGGCCTCCTTTCCCGGGTGGACTAAGCTCATCCACCAGTGCTCCGCGTCCACCGTCTCGCTTCCCACACGCTCTCCGTCGAGGAGCAGCCGGAGACCTTCGCGCCCCCCGCCCGGGGCGAGCGGTTCTGGATCGAGGCGGTCGGCCCCAGCGTCGAGGAATGCAGCCGGCTCGTCCAGGGCCTCGGCCTCCACGAGCTCGCGCTCGAGGACGCGCTGCAGCCCGGCCACCCGCCGAAGTTCGAGGTCTTCGACACCAACCTCTTCCTCATCGCGCACACGCCGGACACGGACGCCGAGGAGGGCACGCGCAAGATCGCGATCTTCCTCGCGAAGGACTGGATCGTGACGATGCTCCGCGAGCCGCTCGAGCGGCTTCACTCCATCGCCGCGCGCGTCCAGCGGGACCCCGAGCGCTACCTGGGCGCCCCCGCGGCGCTCGCCCACCTGATCCTCGACCACATGACCGACGGCTTCGAGCAGCTCGTGGACGAGCTCCGCGAGCACGTCGAGGGGATCGAGGACACCTGCTACAGCCGCCCGCAGGCGACGCAGATGGAGGGGATCCTCGAGAAGCGGCAGGAGGCCGCCCAGCTCGCCCGCACCGTGCGCACGCAGCGCGACGTGTGCGCCGCGCTCTTCCGCACGATCCACCCCGCGCTCCCGAAGAAGATCCAGCCCTACCTGCGGGACATCTACGACCACATCCTCCGCGTGTACGAGCAGCTCGAGGCGGTCCGCGATGGCCTCGCCGCCGCGCGCGACGCCTACTTCGCGTCCGTCAACACGCGCCTGAACGAGGTCATGCGCACGCTCACCGTGATCGCGACGATCATGATGCCGCTCGGCGTGATCACCGGCATCTACGGCATGAACTTCGAGTGGATGCCCATGCTCCACACCCCCGGCGGCTTCTGGCTCGTGATGGGCGGGATGTTCGCGCTCGGCGGCGGGATGGTCGCCTTCTTCCGCTGGCGGAGATGGCTGTGAGGCGACGGCTCCCGCCGCCGCGCGGGGACGCGCGTTCCGGGGCAGGCAGGGGGCCGCGGGGGGGCGTGCCTTGAGGCGCGATCTCCCGCACGTGGGCTGGCGCGAGTGGGTGGCGCTGCCCGCGCTCGGCGTCCCGCGCATCAAGGCGAAGATCGACACCGGCGCGCGCACCTCGGCGCTCCACGCCTTCGACATCGGGTTCGCACGCCGCAGCGGCGTCACCTACGTCCGCTTCGTCCTCCACCCGCTCCAGCGGAGCGGGAAGGGGAGCGTCACCGTCGAGGTCGCCATGCTGGGGGAGCGGAGCGTGAAGTCGAGCAACGGCCTCATCTCGCGGCGGCCGGTGATCCTCACCGAGGTCGAGATCCTCGGCCAGCGGCGGCTGGTCGAGCTCACGCTCGTGCCCCGCGACGAGATGGGATTCCGGCTGCTCCTCGGGCGGGAGGCGATCCGGGACGGCTTTCTCGTGGACGCGGGCCGGTCGTTCCTCGGGGGGCGTCCGAGGAAGCGGCCCCCCGGCCCCCCCCCGATCCGGACGCGGAGAGGATAATCTCACGCCTCGGGCCCCATGAAGATCGCCATCCTCTCGCGCAAGCCCCACCTCTACTCCACCCGGCGCCTCCGGGAGGCGGGGGAGGGGCGCGGCCACGACGTGCGGGTGATCGACTACCTGCGCTGCTACATGAACATCACCTCGCACAAGCCGCAGGTGTTCTACCGCGGCGAGCCGATCCGGGACGTCGACGCGATCATCCCGCGCATCGGCGCGAGCCAGACCTTCTACGGCACCGCGGTGGTGCGGCAGTTCGAGATGATGGGGGTCTCCACCGCGAACTCGTCGATCGCGATCTCGCGGTCCCGCGACAAGCTGCGGTGCCTCCAGCTGCTCTCGCGGCGCGGGATCGGGCTGCCGGTGACCGGCTTCGCGCACGCGACGAAGGACGTGACCGGGCTCATCCACGCGGTGGGCGGGCCGCCGCTCGTCGTGAAGCTGCTCGAGGGGACGCAGGGGATCGGCGTCGTCCTCGCGGAGACCGAGAAGGCCGCGGAGTCGGTGATCGAGGCGTTCCGCGGCCTCGACGCGAACATCCTCGTGCAGGAGTTCATCAAGGAGGCGGAGGGGTCGGACCTCCGCTGCTTCGTCGTGGGCGAGCGCGTGATCGCCGCGATGAAGCGGATCGCGCCGCGCGGCGACTTCCGCGCGAACCTGCACCGCGGCGGGAGCTCGGAGAAGGTGAAGCTCACGCCGGAGGAGCGGACGATCGCCGTGCGGGCGGCGCGCGAGATGGGGCTGCGCGTCGCGGGCGTGGACCTGCTGCGTTCGAAGCACGGGCCGGTGGTGGTCGAGGTCAACTCGTCGCCGGGGCTCAAGGGGATCGAGGAGATCAGCGAGGTCGACGTGGCGGGCAAGATCATCGCGTACCTCGAGCGCCACGCCAAACGCCCCAAAAAGGTCAACGCTTGAACAGGTCAACGGTTGACCTGCGCGGCAGCCGCAACCTGTTGGCGGTAGGGCGGTTGCATCCGCCGCGGTGCGCCAGCACTGGCGCACTCTCGTGGCCGGGGCAGGGCGCGTGACCCCGTTCGAGATCGGCGAACACCGCGTCGAGCCGGGGACGACCGCGCGGCTCGAGATCCCCGTGATGCGCCTTGTCACCCAGGGGGAGATCTCGATCCCCGTCGTCGTCGTGCACGGCGAGCGGCCCGGCCCGAGGCTCTGGCTCTCCGCCGCGCTCCACGGCGACGAGCTCAACGGCACCGAGATCATCCGGCGCGTGCTCGCGCGCGTGCGGCCGAGCCGGCTCGCGGGGACGCTCGTCGCGGTCCCGGTCGTCAACGTGCTCGGCTTCGTCACGCAGTCGCGTTACCTCCCCGACCGCCGCGACCTCAACCGCAGCTTCCCGGGCTCCGCGCGCGGCAGCCTCGCGTCGCGCATGGCGCACCTCTTCCTCACCGAGGTCGTCGACCGCTGCACGCACGGCATCGACCTCCACACGGGCTCGCACCACCGCGAGAATCTCCCGCAGGTGCGCGGCGACCTCGACAACCCCGACGTGCGGCGGTGCGCGCTCGCGTTCGGCGCCCCGCTGATGATCCACGGCACCGTCATCCCCGGCACGCTGCGCGACGCCGCGGGCAAGCGCGGCATCCCCGCGATCGTCTACGAGGCCGGCGAGCCGATGCGGTTCAACCAGAAGGCGATCGCGCTCGGCGAGCAGGGCGTGCTGCGCGTGATTCAGGAGCTCGGCATGCTGCCCGCGCCGCGGCGGCACCGGATGGCGAGCGTCGAGGTGCGGAGGACGAAGTGGGTGCGCGCCCACCGGAGCGGCATCGTCGAGCTGCGCGCCGGCCTCGGGGACCGCGTGCGGAAGGGCCAGCTGCTGGGCGTCGTGCGCGACTCGTTCGGCGAGACCGTCGGCGACGTGAAGGCGACGCACGCAGGGCTCGTCATCGGCATCTCGAACAACCCGCTCCTGCACCGCGGCGAGGCTGTGGTGCACCTCGCGGTGAAGCGGTAAGGAGCGTCTCGCGGCGAGAGGATTCGGGGGGGGCCCGGGGGCCGATCAGCCGCCCTTCTGCGCCCCCGCCTCGTCGTCGTCCTGCTCCGCGCCTTCCCCCGCCCCGCCGTCCTCGACCTCCTCACCCGGCGCGACGGCGTCGCGGCGCGTGTTGGTGACGCACCGGACCCCGCCCCCGAGGACGATCACGGCCTCCGCGGAGATCGGCACGGGCTCCCAGCCGAGGTCCTTCCACACGCCCTGCGCGATCGCGTCGAGCCGCTTCAAGCCGTAGCGCGGCATGTACACGCGGCGCGTCTTGCCGCGCGTCTCGACGACGGCGTTCGTCCACGTGAGGATGACGCCGTCCTCGGCGTGGAGGATCGGGATCCGGCGCACCTCGAATCCCTCCTCCTTGAGCCTCGCCTCGATCACGTCGTACGCCTCGGCGAGCGCCAGCTGCTTCTCCCGCTTGAAGCGCCCGAACTCGCGCGGATCGTCTCCCTCGTCGAGGGCCGCGAGCGCCGCGCGCGGGTCGCCGAGCAGCAGCGTCTTCGGCCCCGCGACGCCGATGTACATGTCGACGTGCTCGCGCGCGAGCGGCGAGTCCGCGTCCGCGACGACGACGAGTCGCCGCCCGAACACGTCCTCGATACGGGAGCGGACGTCGGCCTCCGCGGCGCCCTCGAGGACGTTGGCCGCGACCGCCGCGGGCCCGGCGATGACCTCGTTCCCGGTGAAGAGGAGGTTGCCGCCCTCGAGGTCGAGGTCGCCCTCGATCACCTCGAGGTCGGGCTCGACGCGCTTCAATTCGCGCGCGATGGCGAGGTCGCCGAGGCGGTTCGGCGCGACGCCCTCGCGCCGCGGGAGGAAGAGGCACTCCTTCCCGTCCTTGGCGAAGAAGACGTAGCGGTCGCGAGCCCAGCCGCTGACCCACTCGCCCGCCTCGACGAAGCGCACGCGCGGGTCGGGCTTGTCGGTGAGCCCGATCTCGTCGCGGAACCTGCGGGCGTCCTCCGCGGTCGTCACGCCGACGAGGACGCGCGTCTTCCTCGGCAGCTCGCGCAGCAAGTCGCGGTACGTGGCGACGCACGCGACGCGCATCTCGCCGTCGAAGTGCAGCACCCACGTCGACACGAGCCCGTCGTCGTCGCCGGGGGCGGGGGCCGCGCGCGCGGCGGCGGCAAGGGCCGCGAGCACGAGCGCGCGACGCAAAGTGGAGAGCGGGAAACGGGCGTTGCGACGCTGCATGGGCGCACGGCGCCGCCGCGGCGCGCTACTTGCCGCCGCCGCAGCCGTCGTCGCACCCGCAACCACACCCGTCGTCCTCGCCCCCCGACCCCTCGTCGCATCCCTCCCCCTTGCCGAAATGCTTGTCGAGGGCCGCGGCGAGATCCTCCTTCGCCCCGTGCTTCGAGAGCACGTTGACCGTCTCGAGGTCGACGATCACGAGCTGTCCCGGCGACTTCCGGCACGTCTCCCAGAGCTGCGGCAGCCCGAGGGCGGAGAAGAGCATCGCGCCCTGGTTCTTGCCGGCGGCGCTCGAGAGGTTGATCGTGAGGAAGAGCACCGGCTTCTCGTCGTACTTCGCGCGGACCTTGCCGACCGCGCTCTCGAGCTCCTTGCTCGGCGCGGAGCCGTCGCTCATCGCGAACGCGACGATCTGCGGGGAAGCCACCTCTTCTTCGGCCGCCTCGTCCTGGCCGAACGCGGCCACCGCGATGAGGGCGAAGGGGATCAAGTAGGAACGGCGCACGTTTTCAAACCTCCGGCCGGCACCGCGCCGGCGACCACATATCAAAACGTAAGGGCGGGACCAACGGCGCCCGTTGGCCCCGCCTCTTCAGGAACCCTACTGCTTCTTCGGGGCGCCGGGGTTCGCACCCGGCATCCCGCCGCCCTGCATCGGCGGCTTCTTCGCGGGCTGCTGCTGTTGCGGCGGCGGCGTCGGCTGCTTCGGGGCGGACTTCTTCGGCTCGTTGGCCATTGCGTACTGCCTTCCAAACTATGGAAAGGGCGCCGGCTCCACGGGACCCTCCCGGGAGCCGCGCCGTACGCTTCAAATGGTCCCACTCGCCAAGGGGAAAGCCATCCCCGCAGGGTGGGAGGGGAGGGGGCGCGGGGGAGGGGGAGCCGGCGGATGCCGATGGCAGGCCGTCCGCCGGATCCCCGGGGGGCGCCCCCGGAGCCCCCTGCTATCCCTTCGGCGGCGGCTTCGTGAACTTGATCGCGAGCGCGATCGCCACCGTGAGGTCGTTCTCCTCGACGCCGGGCTGCGGGTTCGAGTCGTAGCGATCGAGGATCGAGATGCGGAGATCGAGGCGATCGCTGATCGGCGTCGTGAAGACCGACTCCCAGTACATGCGGAACTCGCCGCTCTTCGAGAGGCTCGGGAAGAACACGATGATCTGCTCGTACTTGAGGTTCTTCGTGATCTGCCACGTGAAGTTGATGCCGAGCTGCGCGATGGCCTCGGTCTCGTCCTCGTCGAAGAAGCTCTCGTGGAGCACGCCGCCGCCGACGTTGCCCCAGAGCTCGAACTTCTCCTTCTTCACGAGGCGGCGGTTGTAGCCCATCGTGAACTGGATGCGGTAGCGGAGGTCCTCCTCCTCGTCGTGCTCGAGGAGCAGCGCCTGGAAGATCGTCGCGCGCTCCGAGAGCTTGCGCTCGAGCTTCTCGATGAACATCCACTCGGACGCGGTCTGCACGTCGTCCGACTCGGCGTAGAGGATGCCGAGCTTCATCGAGAGCTTCCACTTCGTCCACTCGCGCAGCGCCTCGGCGCCGACGAGGAGCGTCATCGTGTCGCTGTTGCCGTCGGTGAGCGTGAAGCCGAGCGCCCCCTTGATCTCCCACGGCTTCGTGGTCGCGTCGGCCTCGGCCGAGATGTCGGTCGGCACCGGGCCGGGGAACGGGATCGCCACGACCCCCGGCTGCGCGGCGGGCTCGGCTGCCGGGTCGCCGTCGGCCGCGCCGGCCATGCAGTATTCGGCGAGGCTCCGCGCGCGCAGGTCGTCGATCGCCGTCGCGGGCGTGCACGCGCGCATCGCCTGCTCGACGGTCTCCGCCGCGCCCTCCGCGCGGGCGACGGCGGCCACGAGAAGAACCAGCCCAAGCACTTTCGACATGAAGTTCGCCTCCCTTGGTTCCACGCCCGCACAGTTTGCCCGACCCGCCCGCGGCTGTCTGCAAACGGCCCGCGCTTTCCCGGAGTCTTGACGCGCGGGCGACCATGACGTTGCCATGAGGGTGCTCGTCACGGGAGGCAGCGGGTTCATCGGAGTGCCGCTCGTCGAGGCGCTCTGCGGCCGCGGCGACGACGTGGTTGTCACGGGGCGCGACGAGCGTCGCCTCCGGAAGCGGCTTCCGGCGGGCATCACAACCGTCGCGTGGGATCCGCCCTCCGGGCCGCCGCCTGCCTCCGCGCTCGCGGGCCTGGACGGCGTGGTCAACCTCGCAGGGGAGCCGGTCGCATCCGGCCGCTGGAACAAGGCGAGGAAGGACCGGATCCAGAAGAGCCGCGTCGTCGGCACGAGGAACCTCGTCGCGGGCATGCTCGCCGCCGACCCGCGGCCGCGGGTGCTCGTGAGCGCGTCGGCGATCGGCTACTACGGCGACCGCAAGCAGTCGATCCTCTACGAGGAGTCGACGCCCGGCGACGACTTCCTGGCCGAAGTGTGCAAGGCGTGGGAGGCCGAGGCGTGGAGGGCCCGGGAGGGCGGCATCCGAACGGCGGTCGCGCGCGTCGGCATCGTGCTCGGCAGGGGCGGCGGCGCGTACCCGCAGATGTCGAAGCCGTTCCGCTGGTTCCTCGGCGCCACGCTCGGCCA
>DASUGR010000193.1:0-3644 GCA_036273915.1 Planctomycetota bacterium
ACTTGGTCTTAGCCCGAGTTATTCACGAGGATCGAGACCGACGGGCAAGGCGGGACCGCTAGGATCGACGCCGTTCGGCGAGGGAGTCCACGGAACGAACGTCGAGGCGGTGTTCTGGGCGAGGACAGACGGTCGAGATCAGGGAGCGACGACGAAGCTGGCTCCAACGGAGCCTTCGAGGAGCGGCGACGCCGAGATCGGCCGGATGGACCGCCCAGAACCGCGAGACTCGTCAATAATCCGGGCCAGCCGCCGTACCATGGGGGCGTGGCCGGAGAACTGACGTTCGATCCCGGGCGCCACCCGCGCCCCTCGGTCGTGGACACGCCCGCGACGCGCGCCGTCGCGGCGGACGCGGAGATCAAGAGGCTCTCGCAGGACGAGCTCGTCTCCCGCATCCGCGATCTCAGGAGGAAGCGCGAGGCCCTTATCCTCGCGCACAACTACGAGATCGGCCCCGTCCAGGACATCGCGGACTTCGTCGGCGACTCGCTCCAGCTCTCGCAGCAGGCGGCGGCGACCGACGCGCCGCTGATCGTCTTCTGCGGCGTCCACTTCATGGCCGAGACGGCGAAGATCCTCTCGCCGCAAAAGACCGTGCTCATCCCCGACACGATGGCCGGCTGCTCGCTCGCGGACACGGTGACGCCGGAGCAGGTCCGGAAGTGGCGGAAGGAGCACCCCGACCACGTCATCGTCGCCTACGTCAACACGAGCGCGGCGGTGAAGGCCGAGGTGGACTACTGCTGCACGTCGTCCAACGCGGCGGACGTCGTCCGCGCGGTGCCGGAGGGGAAGGAGATCCTCTTCCTCCCCGACATGTTCCTCGGCCTCTGGCTGCGCGCCGTCACCAAGCGGAAGATCCACCTCTGGATGGGGGAGTGCCACGTGCACGCGGGCATCCGCCCCGAGGACGTGCGCGCGCGGATGGACGAGCACCCGGACGCGCACCTTCTTCTCCACCCCGAGTGCGGCTGCGTGAGCCAGTGCATGACCGCGCTCGCGGAGGGCGACCTGCCGGCGGACCGCACGCACGTCGTCTCCACCGGCGGCATGGTGAAGCACGTGCGCACGTGCACGGCCAAGACCGACCTGATCGGGACCGAGGTGGGCATGATCCACCGGCTCCGGAAGGAGAACCCGAGGAAGGAGTACGTGCCGCTCCGTGCCGACGCCGTCTGCGAGTACATGAAGACGATCACGCTGCCGAAGCTCTACCGCTCGCTCCGCGACATGGTCTACGAGGTGCGGGTGGAGGAGCCCATCGCGACGAAGGCGCGCCGCGCGATCGACCGCATGATGGAAAACGTCTGACGGCGCCCCGGACCTCGAAACAACAGGGGGTCCGGGGGCGCGCCGGGGACCGCCCTCCTTCCCCCCGGGCCCCCTTTCCTCCCCTGATTTGTTCAGAATCCGCGCCCAGGGGGCCCGCCCCCCGGGGATCGGCAAAACGCCCTATCCAACGCGCCACGGCAGTTCGGTTACCCTTCGGGGGCGAATATGAAGCCCGAGGACCGCCAGCGCGTCGCCGAAGCCATCGAGAAGAACACCCAGCGGGTCGCGCTGGGCGAGCTCGCCGCGGCCGGCAAGAGCCATGTGCGCGTCATCTCCGCGGAGAAGACGCTCGCGCTCATCGAGGCGGTCGTCGATCGCGCGATCGCGCGGCGCGCGGGTGAGCTCGCGGACGTCGATCGCGAGCGTGTCGTGCAGGAGGCGAACGAGCAGTTCCAGCGCGTCATCCGCATCCAGGCCGACGCGGAGGCGCTCGCCGAGCAGCAGCGCGAGATGATCCAGAGCCAGTCGGTGCGCATCGCCGCGCTCGAGCAGGCGATCCGCAAGGCCGCGTCGGTCGCGAAGCGCCACGAGAAGCGGCTCGGCAACGCCCGCGAGACGATCCTCTCCTACGACTCCGAGATCGAGCGCCTCGCGGCGCATGTGCGGCGCGACGCGGATCTCATCGAGGATCTCAGGAAGGGGATCGAGGAGCGTGCCGGCGAGGTGCACGGGCTGCGCGACCTCCTGCGCGGGCTCACGGCGGACACCGAGCAGCGCGCGGCGGCCGGCGTCGCGGAGCTCCGCTCCGAGCTCGCCGAGATGAAGGCGCTCCTCAGGTCGGGCGCGCCCAGCGAGACCGTCGATACGCTCCTCGCGCGGCTCTCCGAGCGCGAGGCGGCGAGCACGCGGCAGCTCGAGAGCCGCTTCGAGGAGGGGCTCAAGAGGACGCTCGACAGCGTCTCGAAGACGCTCCACCTCGCGACCGCGCGTCCGCTCGACCGCCCGGTCGAGGCGACCGACGCGATGCTTGCGCGGATCTTCGACCGCGCGGACGAGATGGATTCGAACCTCTCCCGCCTCGAGGTGGAGGCCTCCACCGCGAAGGCGGGGATCGAGGACAGTCTGGACCGGCTGAAGCGCCTCAAGGAGCAGGCGCTCGGCGAGGGCGACGCGGAAGAGGCGTCACCCCCGGCTTAGCGAGAAAGAGAGGGCAAACCCATGGCGATCGACCCCCAGCGTATCGACTTCGACAGCGACGACATCGAGACCGGCTCGCTCCCCGAGGCGACCCCCAAGGCGGGGGCGAAGCCCGCGACGGATCTTCAGGCGGGCAAGGGGCTCGACGTCGGCACCGCGAACCTGCTCTCCGCCGTGCGCCGGAAGGACGGCAAGGTGATCGTCAAGCGCGAGCGCAACATGTTCCTCGAGGTGCCCGCGAACGTGCAGCGCAACCGCGCGATGCTGACGCGGCTCAGCGTGCCCTACGTGTCGCACCGGGACCGGCTCTTCGTCCTCGGCGACTCGTCGTTCGACCTCGCGAACATGTTCGGCAGCGAGGTGCGCCGGCCGATGATGGACGGCTTCCTCTCGCCGCGCGAGCAGGACGCGATCCCGATGCTCCGCTTCATCGTCGAGCGGCTGGTCGGCGCGCGCACGGTCGAGAACGAGCCCGTCTACTTCTCGGTCCCCGCGCCCTCCATCGATCGCGAGAACGACACCATCTACCACCAGGGCGTGATCGAGAGCCTGCTCCGGAAGCTCGGGTACGAGCCGCACCCCATCAACGAGGGCCACGCGGTCGTCTACGCCGAGCTCGCGGAGAAGGACTTCACCGGCATCGGCGTCTCCTGCGGCGGCGGCATGTTCAACGTGTGCGTCGCGTACAAGACGATCCCGGCGCTCACGTTCAGCGTGAGCCGCGGCGGCGACTGGATCGACGAGCACGTCGCGAAGGTGATGGGCATGTCCCGGACGCGCGCGTGCGACCTCAAGGAGAGCGAGGGCGTGAACCTCGCCGAGCCGCGCAACCGCGAGGAGGAGGCGATCGTCCTCTACTACCGGAACCTGATCGAGTACGTGCTCCGGAACCTCGCGCAGCGCTTCACGCTGGCGCAGGACGTGCCGTCGTTCAGCGAGCCGGTCGAGATCGTCGTCGCGGGCGGGACGTCGCTCGTCGGCGGGTTCGTGGAGGTCTTCGCGCAGGAGCTGAAGAAGGTCGAGTTCCCGCTGAAGATCTCGGGGGTCCGCCGGGCGAACGACGCGCTGACGTCGGTCGTCCGCGGCTGCCTGATCGCCGCCGCGCTCGAGCAGCAGTAGGGCTCAAAGGGAAGCGGGGGGGCTCCGGGGGCCGCAGTTGTCGCGCCCCCGGA
>DASUGR010000194.1:0-29497 GCA_036273915.1 Planctomycetota bacterium
GGTGGCGCCGCTGCTCTTCGATCTCCTGGACGAGAGCCTGGCGGCGGGCGCGCCGGCCGACCTCCGCGCGGCGCTGGAGGTGGCGGTGAAGGAGCCGATCCACCCGGACGCAAAGTGCGCGGAGCTGGCGGACCGGATGCGCCTGCAGCTCGAGCAGGCGGGCGACAAGGAGGGCGCGGCGCTCGCGCGCACGTTCCTCGACCGCTGCCGCACGGCCGGCGTCTGGAAGTAGCCCCTCCCGATCACTTCCAGGAGACGTCGTTGAACACGAGGTCGTTGTTCTCGACGGCGAGGCCGAAGCCGCTTCCGGGCAGCTCCCACGGGCCGTACGACGCGCCGCCTTCGAGCATCAGGTAGACCTGGTCCTTCTTCCGGAACAGCTGGATCCGGTAGTACCCGTCGGCCGACGGCGGCGCCCCCTCGCCCTGCTCGAGGATCTGCCGCTTGCCGCCTACCATCTTGAAGATGTGGAAGTAGCCCGCCCAGTCCGCGAGGAAGACCGCGTACTCGTCGTCGCTTGCGTACGAGAGCACGACGCCCGCCTTCCAGCCCTTCTTCTCCGGCGGCGCGCCCACCTTCACCTTGAACTCGCCCGCCGGGAGCTGGAAGCGGCACGCCGAGAGCCCCTTGCCGCCGCCGCGGAGCCGTCCCGGCGAGAGACCCTCCCAGTCGCCCGCGATCGGCACGAAAGGCTGCTGCGCGGTCTCGAGCCACTTCGTGAACGCGGCCGTGTACTCGGGCTCCTTGCCGAAGCACTGCCAGAAGAGCGGCGCCGCCTTCACGCCGCCGGCCATCTTCGGATCGAACTTGTCGAACCCCGCGATCGGCTTCCCGCCGTTGCCCGTCGCGACGTGGCCGAAGACCGCGCAGCCGAGCGCGCGGCTCATCGGCTGGCTTCCGTCGACGAGCGGCCCGAGCGCGAAGCCCGCCTGCCTCGTCTCCGCGAGCGCTTTGCCCATGAGGTTCTCCGCGGACACCGCCGGCACGACGCCCATCTTGAGCGTCTTCCCGTCCCAGTCGTGGCCCGCGAGGAAGTCGTACTGCCCCTCGCGGCACCACGGCGTCTCCGCGGCGCGGCCCTTCGCGCGCGCGACCTCGTAGAAGACGCGGACGAACTCACGGAGGAGCGCCGCGCGCGTCGCGTACCGGCCCGGCTGCCGCTGGACGGCGACGGTCTTCCCGTCGGTCGCGGCCCCCGGCGCCCCCTCCGATAGCACGACCGAGAGCTTTCCGGCCTTCGCCTTGAAGCGCGCGGCAAGCTGCGCGTAGGCCTGGTCCAAGAGGAGGAAGAGCTCGTCCGCCTCCTCCTTCGGCGCCTCCGCCTCGAGCCGGAAGCGGTCGTTCTCGCGGACCTCGGGTGCGGCGGCCGCGACCGCGGCCAGGAGGAGGAGGGGCGCGGGGAGGAGGAGCATGACCCGTATGCTACGCTCCCGCGACCCATGCGCGGCAGGCACGGCTGATGCGCCCCGCTCCCGCGGCGACCCCGGTCGTCCGGACGCTCCCGCTCGTCGTGCGCTACACCTGGGCGCTCCAATGGCCCTCCGCGGCGCTCGAGGGGCTCGCGATCGGCGTGATCGGGCTCTCGGCGTTCGTCATCAAGCGCTCGCTCGGCGCGCCGGAGCGCGCGGTGCCGCTCCTGATCGCGCTCTGGCAGGTGGTGTGGGTGTTCTCGCCGGCCCTCGGCACGCTGCTGGCCCGCGCGCACCCGCAGCGGCTCTGGCGCCTGCTTGCGTTCTCGACCTTCCTGCCGCTCGCCGGGATCGCGTTCGTGTCCATCACGCCGACCGGGGAGCCGGGGCACGGCGAGGGCACGCTCTGGCTCTTCCTCCTCTGCATGACGCTCCACTACTCTTCGGGCATCGCCACGGTGCCGCATCGGGGGGCGCTCCTGCGGACGAACTACCCGCATCACGTCCGCGGACGGATGTTCGGGCTCTTCATGGTCGTGAACCTGATCGCGGCCGGCGTGGCCGCGAAGGGCGCTGGCTACCTGCTCGACGCCGACCCGCGGTGGGTGAGGGCGATCTACCCGGCGGCGGCCGTGTGCGGCATCGGAGCCTTCCTGCTGATGGGCCGCATCCGGTGGCGCCGGTCGCGCGAGGCGCGCCGGATCGCGGCAGCGGCGCGTCGCGGTATGGGGCACGCGATCGCGGACGCGTGGCGGGAGACGTTTCGGATCCTCCGCGTGGACCGGGCGTTCCGCACCTACGAGCGCGGCTTCATGCTCTACGGCCTCGGCTTCCTCTCGAGCGTCGGGCTGCTCGTCCTCTACTGCGAGGAGCAGCTCGGCCTCTCCTACTCCCAGTACACGTGGGCGCAGTCCGTCGCGTTCCCGCTGGCGCAGATCGGCGGCGCGGCGATCTTCGGGCGGCTCTCGGACCGGCTCGGCATCGTGCGCACCACCGCGGCATCGTTCCTGCTCCTCGCGGTGTTCTTCACGCTGATGCCGTTCGTCGGCTCGCTCGGCGGGCTCGTCGCGCTCTACCTCCTCTGGGGAACGGCGATGGGGGGCGTGAACATCGGCTGGAGCCTCGGCCCGCTCCACTTCGCGCCCGACGGCAAGGCGCATATGTACGGCGCCGTGCACTTCTGCTGCGTGGGGATCCGCAGCCTGATCGGCCCCTTCCTCGGCTTCTGGATGAAGGAGCACTTCCGCTACCCCGCGGCCTTCCGCCTGTCCGCCGTGCTCGTGCTCGCCGGCTGCGTGACCGTTCTCTCCCTCCGGCCCAGGGGAGCGGTATCCTAGGCGGCTTGCGCAACATCACGCTCCTTCTCCTCTGCCTCCCCGTCCTCGCCCAGGAGCCCCGGACCGCCACGACGTCCGGCGGCGTCAAGGTCGAGTGGACCGCCGAGGGCGCGCCCGGCACGGAGCCGAAGCCCGGCGACGTGGTGGTGGTCCACTACACCGGCACGCTGACGGACGGGACGAAGTTCGACTCCTCGCATGACCGCGGCCAGCCGATCCGGTTCATGCTCGGCGCCGGCTTCGTGATCCAGGGCTGGGAGGAGGGCCTCGCGCTGCTCGACGTCGGGGCGAAGGCGAAGCTCACGATCCCGTGGGCCCTCGCGTACGGCGAGCAGGGCCGCGGGAAGGTGATCCCGCCGAAGGCGGACCTCCACTTCGAGGTGGAGCTGGTCGACGTCATCCGCGGCGGGCCGTGTCCCGAAGCCGATCCGGCGAAGGAGAAGACGACGGAGTCGGGCCTCAAGTGGGAGAGGATCGTGGAGGGGTCCGGGGGCCGGCCGGAGCCCGAGGATCTCGTGCGGATCCGCTTCGCGATCTGGACGAAGGACGGCAAGCCGGCGTTCAGCTCCGCGTCGCTTGCCAATCCCATCGTCGGCCCCGCGCAGAACATGCGGCTCTCCGCCGCGGCGGAGAAGTTCCTGCCCGAGGCCGTCCAGCTGATGGCCGCCGGCGAGAAGTGCCGGTTCGAGGTGCCGCCCGCGCTCTGCTGGGAGAACAAGAAGGTCCTGCCCGCCGTGGGAGGGAACGAGATGACGATCTGGCTCGTCGAGCTCGATCGGATCATCCGCTTCGAGCCGCTCGATCCCGAGAAGACGAGGAAGACCGCGTCGGGGCTCGAGTACCAGGTCATCCGCGAGGGGACGGGGAAGTCGCCCGGGCCCACGGCGCAGGTCGCGGTCCACTACACCGGCTGGCTGGAGAACGGGACGGAGTTCGACTCTTCGGTCCGCCGCGGGAAGGTCTCTGAGTTCGCGCTGAACGGGGTCATCCCCGGCTGGACCGAGGGGCTCCAGCTGATGAAGGAGGGCGCGATCTACCGGTTCAGGATCCCGCCCGCGCTGGCGTACGGGCCGGGGGGCCGCGACAAGATCCCGCCGAACGCGACGCTGATCTTCGACGTCGAGCTCGTCCGCGCGCCGTAGGGTACCGGGTTCGTTTCGAAAGAGTTATCGCCCAGAAGCCGCTGGGCAAGCGGGTTTCGGCCCCCGGACCCCCCCTGCCTCCGCCGTCGCGCGGTGCGGCTCCGGCGGACTCACACAGCCGGGCCCGCGGCGCGGACGTCGTCGGTGACGTCCTTCTCGAACTCGCGGAACGCCTCGCGGAAGAGGTTCGCGAGCTTTGTCGCCTGCTTCCGGTAGGCCTCCTTGTCCGGCCACGTGTGGCTCGGATGGAGCACGCTCTTCGGCACGCCGGGGCACGCGGCGGGGACGTGGAGACCGAAGATCGGATCCGGGTCCATCGGCACGTCGTCCAGCGCGCCCGTGAGCGCGGCGTCGAGCGTCGCGCGCGTGTGCGCGATCCTCATGCGCGAGCCGACGCCGAAGGGGCCGCCGGTCCAGCCGGTGTTCACGAGCCAGCACTGCGCCTTGTGCCTCGTGAGCTTCCCGCCGAGCATCCGCGCGTAGACCGACGGGGGGCGCGGGAGGAACGGCGCGCCGAAGCAGGTCGAGAAGGTCGCGGTCGGGTCCTTCACGCCGCGCTCGGTGCCCGCCACCTTCGCCGTGTAGCCGGCGAGGAAGTGGTACATCGCCTGCGCGGGGCTGAGCTTCGAGATCGGCGGCAGCACGCCGAACGCGTCGCACGTGAGGAAGAAGACGTGGCTCGGGTGGCCCGCGGTGCCCGCCGGGATCGACCCGTCGATGAACCCGATCGGGTACGACGCGCGCGTGTTCTCGGTGATCGAGCCGTCGTCGAGGTCGACCGCGCGCGTGACCGGGTCGACGACGACGTTCTCGAGGATCGTGCCGAAGCGGCGCGTGGTCGCGTGGATCTGCGGCTCTGCCTCGGCCGACAGCCGGATCACCTTCGCGTAGCAGCCGCCCTCGAAGTTGAAGACGCCGCGGTCGCTCCAGCCGTGCTCGTCGTCGCCGACGAGGCGGCGGCGCGGGTCGGCGGAGAGCGTGGTCTTGCCCGTGCCCGAGAGGCCGAAGAAGAGCGCGACGTCGCCGTCGCCGCCGACGTTCGCGGAGCAGTGCATCGGGAGCACGCCCTGCGCGGGCAGCAGGTAGTTGAGGACCGTGAAGACCGACTTCTTGATCTCGCCCGCGTAGCGCGTGCCGCCGATGAGCACGAGCCGCTTCTCGAAGCTGAGCAGGATGAAGGTCTCGGAGTTCGTGCCGTGCTCGCTCGGCTCCGCCTTGAGCCCGGGCGCCTGGAGCACGGTGAACTGCGGCGCGAAGGCGGCCGCGTCGGCCGGCAGGAACATGTTGCGCGCGAAGAGGCTCTGCCACGCCTGCTCGGTGACGACGCGCACCGGCAGCCGGTGGCGCGGGTCGGCGCCGGCGTGGACGTCCTGCACGAACGCCTCGCGCCCCTTGTAGTACGCGCGCATGCGCTCGAGCAGCGCGTCGAACTGCTGCGGCTCGATCGCGCGGTTCACGCGGCCCCACCAGATGTCGTTCTCGGACGCCTTCTCGCGGACGAGGAACTTGTCGTTGGGCGAGCGGCCGGTGTGCGGCGCCGTGGTCGCGACGAGCGCGCCGCCCTGCGCGATCATCGCCTCGGAGCGGCGCACGGCCTCCTCGTAGAGCGAGGGGGCGGTGAGGTTCCAGTGGACGGTGCCGAGTCCCTCGAGGCCGACGCTCTCGAGGCCCGTGGCGCTGGCGCGGCTCATGGTGTGTGATTACTCGATCCGCCGATCGGGCACAAGTGGGGGGGCTCCGGGGGCCGCCCCGTTTCAGTGCGCGCTGTTGCGCGCGCGCCAGCGGCGCACGGTCTCGTCGGGATCGAGCGGCGCCATGTCGGTCGGCGGGCCCGAGGCGGCGCGGGAGTTCGCGCGCGCGATCTCGGCGTTCAGATCGGCGACGAGCCGCCGCACCTGCTCCTCGGTCGAGGCGCGTCGGATGGCCTCGATCGCCTGCTCCACGCGCTTCCGGAGCGCGAGCGTCGAGGGCGCGAGCGAGATCTCCTCGCGCTCGAGGAGCTGCTTCACCCACCAGAGCTCGTCGTGCGGCTTGTCGAGTCCGGGGATGGGCTTGCCCGCGCCGGGGAGGTTGTCGAACTCCCCGCGCTCCTGCGCCTCGCGGATGAGGCGGTCGATGTAGTGCTCGTCGCGTTTCATCCCGCGAGCTCCTGCCGGATCGCGAGGAAGATCTCCTCGTAGTCCTCGCGGTCGGAGACGGTGCGGTCGTTGTTGGGCTCGCGGCCGCCGGCGGCGTACTCGCGGGTGCGGACGAGGCCGAGGCGCACCCGGGCGCCGCCGGAGACGCCCGGCTCGACGATCACCTGGGCGAGGCGGTACCAGACGTCGACGAGCCCCTTGTCGACGGGCGACTTGGCGGAAAAGGACCGGCCGAGCGGGTCGGCGCGGACGACGTTCCACCCCTTCGCGGTGAGCGCCGCCATGCCGGCGTGGTAGGCCTGCTCGGTGGTGGCGTCGGGGAAGGAGTGGACCCAGGCGCCGTCGACCTCGCGCGTGAGCTCGAGCTTGCCCTTCGCCGCGCACGCCGCCAACAGCACGAGCGGAAGCAACCGCACGCATTCATTGTACGGAGCCTGACACCATTCCATGAACCGGGGGGGGCTCCGGGGGCCGAACGGTGCGCCGTTCGCAGAAGGGCGTCCCATGCGGCGCGCGCTCCTGCTCCTGGCGCTCGGCGCGGCGGTGGCCTACGCGGGGGACGTCGTCCGTGTCCGCGTGGTGACGTTCGATGGCGAGCCGGTAACGGCCGCGCGTCTCGAGGTGCGCCGGTCCCAGACCGCGCGCTACAGCATCCGATGGCCGGAGGGGGAGGCGGAGCGCCTCGAGGCGATGTGGAAGGAGACGCCGCCGGGGGCCGACGACAAATTGGTTGCGACGGCGGAGACGGGCGCCGACGGATGGGCGGAGATCGGCACGCTGCCCGACGGCGTGTTCGACGTGACCGCGCGCGTGCAGGGCCGCGTGGTCCGCAGCGCGCAGGTCCTCTCGCCGCCCGTTGCCGGTGCGCCCTCCCCGACGATCCTCCTCGACGAGGGGCACGCGATCACCGGTCGCGTCCGGACCGAGGACGGTCCGGCCGCGACCTGCGCTGGCGGTACCCGGAGGGCGACGTCGATCTGAAGCCGCTCGGCGCGCTCGCGGGGCGCATCAAGGTCGCGGACGGCAAGCCGGCCGCGGGAGTCCGCGTGGAGGCGTGATCGGACACTACGTCCGGACGGACATCCTCGGGCGCCTTGTGTTCGACGAAATCGAGGGCCGGCTCTGGGACCTCGAGGTCGAGTACCACGTGCCCGACTCCGGCGGGAGGGGAGTCCGCGCCGGCACGACGAACGTGGTGCTCGTTCGTTGAAAGGTGCCTGGCACGATTCAACGAACGCCGGTTCATTGATTCGTGTCAGGCTCCGTACAACGAACTACACCAGCCACTGCTTCATGCAGTAGACGCTGCCGCCCGACTTCAGGAACTCGCCCGTCTCCACGGGGTGCACCCGAAAGCCCGCCTTCCCGAGCTTCTCCTCGAGCGCCGCGCTGCCGCGCTGGATCACCACGTGCCCACCCCACACCAGCGCGTTGCACGCGAATCCGTCGCGCGCCTCCCGCTCGTCCGCCTCGATCAGCCGCTTGAAGTGCCGCTTGAGCGCCGCCATCCCCACACGCGTGAACGCCTTCGGGTAGACGAGCGCCGTTTTCGCGTCGAGCGGGCAGAGGCACGTGTCCAGGTGGTAGAAGTCCGTCTTCAGCTCGAGCGTGATCGTCTCGACGCCATAGAGCATCCCGAGGAACGGGTACACCTCCGGCACCGAGCGCTGCCCGTACCCGCCCCAGATCACCCGCCGCCCCGGATGCCACAACGCGTCGCCGCCGCCCTCGAAGAGCACCGGGCTCTCGACCACGTCGTAGCCGTGCGCCGAGAACCACGCGCGGTGCGCCGCGACCTCTCGCTGCCGCGACGGGTGCCGCATCCGCGAGAGCACCGCCACCTTCCCGCCGCGCCCGTTCACGCCCGTGAACGACGGGTTCGCGCAAAAGACCATGTCCTCGCAGCCGGGCGTCGGCGGCAGCGTCTCCACGAGAAGCCCGATCGCCTGGAACGTCGTCGCGAGCGCGTCCCACTGCTCCCGCGCCCGCGCGCGGTCCACCCGCCCCTCCTGCCCCTTCATGAACACGTTCTTGACGTCGACGACGTCGAAGTGGTCCGGCGGGCAGAGGAGAACGCCCTTCACGCCCCCGCCTCGTCCCCGGGCCCCTTCTCCTCCCCCCGCGCGAGGCGCCTGAGCGTCGCCACGCCGCGCAGGAACTCCGTCTTCGGCATCGCGGGGCAGCCCCAGATCGTGCTGCCGTCCTTCCACCGGCTGATCACGCCCGTCTGCGCGCCCGCGCGGCACCTGTTGCCCAGGTGCGCCTGGTTCGACAGCCCGACCTGCCCGCCGACCTCGCAGTCGTCGCCGATCGTCGACCCGCCCGCCATGCCCGTCTGCGCGGCGAGGAACGACCGCTCGCCGACGAGGCAGTTGTGCCCGAGGTGCACGAGGTTGTCGAGCGCGGTGAAGCGGCCGATGCGCGTCTCGTCGAAGCGCGCGCGGTCGATCGTCGTGCACGCGCCGACGTGGACGTCGTCGGCGAGCACGACGCGGCCGATGTGCCGGAGCTTCACGGGCCCGTCCGCCGACGGCGCGTAGCCGAAGCCCTGGCGCGAGAGCACGGCGTTCGCGCCGACGCGCACGCGATGTCCCGCGATGAGGCCCGCGTGGAGCACGGCGCCCGGCTCGACGAGGCAGTCGTCGCCCATCTCGACGCCGTTCTCGACGAACACGCGCGCCATGAGCACGCTGCGCGCGCCGATGCTCGCCTTGCCGACGAACGCGTAGGGGCCGACGCTCACGCCGGGGCCGAGCCTCGCCTCGGGGTCGACGATTGCCGTGGGGTGGATGCCGGGGGGTTCCGGGGGCGGCACGAGCTTGAGGAGATCGATCACCTTGTTGAGCGCCGCGAGCGGGAACGGCGAGAGGATCGCGGGGCGGCCGTCGAGCCTCGCCGCAAGGCTCTTGTTCGCGAGGAAGGCGCCGGCCTTCGACGCGAGCGCCGCCTCGAGCCACCTGGCCGACTCGACCGGCGCGATCTCGTCCTTCGTCGCGCTCCGGAGCGAGGCGACCCCCGTGATGCGGGTGCCCGGCGGGCCCTTGATCTCGCCCCCCGCGACCTGGCTGAGTTCCTTGAGCGTCGGCATGGCATGAGCGTACCCGCCCGGCTTCGCGTGGTACAAGGACGGCGCATGGCGCGGATCCGGCCCGCCTCGGACGCGGACGCGGCAGGCGTGATCGCCGTGATCGCGGGTGTGTACGCGGAGTACCCGGGATGCGTGCTCGACGTGGACCGCGAGGAGCCCGCGCTGCGCGCGCCCGCGTCGTCGTTCGACCGCTTCTGGGTGGTGGAGGAGGGGGGGCGCGTGGGGGGGTGCGTGGGGGTCGCGCTCGGCGAACCGGCGGAGCTCAAGAAGCTCTACCTGGATGCGGGGCAGCGGGGGCGCGGCCTCGGCCGGAAGCTGATCGCGCTCGTCGAGGAGACCGCGCGAGCGGCGGGCGCCACGCGGATCGAGCTCTGGTCGGACACGCGGTTTACGACCGCGCACGCGGTGTACGAGCGTTGCGGCTACCGGAAGACCGGCCGCACGCGCGACCTGAACGACCTCTCGAACACGACGGAGTTCCACTTCGAGAAGCAGCTCTAGCCCGTACGTGCGACGCGTCCCGCTCGCAGCGGCGCCAACCTGTGACGCAGGCATCGCGCTCCTTGTGGATCTGACCGGCTGAAATCGACCGGAGCCGGCTTGGAATGGGGCGCGCGGTCTGCTCGGCGGGCGTCCGAAGTGACACCCGTCTCCGACGTATAGGAGGTGCTACATTGGGCTTCATGCATCGGTCGAGGGTCCGGGCGATCCGCGAGGACTACGAACGACTCCCCGAGCACGTCAAGGCGGAGCTCATCGACGGGGAGATCTTCGTGACCCCCGCGCCGTCGGATTGGCACGAGACGGTCCTCGCGAGGCTGGCGATCCTCCTGCGCGACCACCTCGCCGGGCAGGCCGCCGACCGGCTCCGCGGCTCGCGGACCGAGGTCATCGCGTGGGTCGGCGGCGAAGAGAACGTCCTCCAGCCCGACGCGGTCGTCTTCCCGGAGGGCACGAGGCCGACGGGACCGGGATGGAAGGCGCCGACGCCCGCCTGGGTCGCCGAGGTGCTCTCGCCCTCGACCGCGAAGCGGGACCGCGACGTGAAGGTCCGCCTGTACGCGGCGGCCGGCGTGCGCGAGGCGTGGCTCGTCGACCCGGACACTGAGACCGTCGAGACGGTCGATCTCGCATCGATGCGGCGACGCACGTTCGGCAAGGGCGAGCGAGCTACCTCCGCGGCGATCCCCGGCTTCGGGATCGACATCGGCGCTCTCTTCGCCGTGTAGTGTGCCGGCCGGCCTTCTCGCAGTAGAACCGCGCGTTCACGACGAACTGCGACGGACGCTCACAGCTTCATCTTGACCGCGGCGCGCTCGAAGCCCTTCGCGGCGAAGTAGGAGCTCCGCTTGAGTCCCGTGAGCTTCGCCACGAGCGAATCGGGCATCGTCTCGCGGCGGTTGTTGAGGGCGGTCACGGTCGCGTTGAAGAACTCCCGCGCGAACGCGATCCGGTCCTCGGTGTCGACGAGCTCGTCGTGCAGCCGCGCGTAGACGGCCGACGCCTTGAGGTCCGGGTAGCGTTCCGCGAGCGCGATCACCTGCTTCAGCGCCTCGCTCTGCTCCCCGTGCCCCCCTCCTCCCCGGGACCCCTTCACCCTCAATGCCGCGGCGAGGCGCTGCGTCTCCTCCTCGTGCTTCGCATACCCGCGGACGCATTCCACGAGCTGCGGGATCAGGTCGTGCCTCCGCTCCAGCTGCACCTCGATCATACTCCGCGCCATCTCCGCGCGGCGCCTCACGTCGGCGAGGCCGTTGTAGACGAAGACGAGGTACATGAGCCCGACGAAGCCGAGGTAGCCGCCCGCGATCGCGATGCAGCGCGGCAGCTCGAGGCGCAGCGCCTGCTCGAACCCGCGACTGACCGAGAAGCCGACGGCGAAGAGAAACGCGACCGCCGTGCCGAACAGGAGCGGGAAGAACGTGGCGTAGCCGTAGCTGCGCACGATCTCCTCCTCGGGCTCGGTCGAGATAAGGAACAGCTCCGCATCGCGGTCGGCGGCGATCTGCGGCTCCACGCGATCCTCGCGCAGCCGCGCGCAGCCGATCACGTACACGTCCTCGCCCACGACGATGGCCTTCTCCGTGAACCGGCGCTCGTGGTCGGAGTTGCTCACCGACTCCCTCGGCCCCTTCCCGTAGTAGAGCGGATCGTATTCGCCGCAGGTCTCCGAGAAGACCTCGGTCGCGGTGACCTCCGCGCCGTCGGGCACGACCCGGATCCGGCCCGTCTCGTCCTCGACCTCGAACGGCGGCGCCTCGCCGCCCGAGGCGACGGTCTCCCATCCGCTCTCGTGGCGCGTCTGCGTCCTTCCCTTGCTGTCCGTGTACGTCGTCGTGCGGGACCAGTGCTCCTCGACGTCGTAGCTGTAGTAGACGCACCGCTCTCCCGCCAGGTAGCTCGTGAGCGGTCCGTCCGTCCGCGCGCGCCCCTTCACCTCGTTGAGCCCGAGGAAGACGCCCTTCACCTTCGACGTGGGGACGTTTTCGAGGAGGCGCTTGCGCCGAAGCGAGCGCAGGCCCCAGAGAAGCAAGCCGAGGGCGATGACCCCGCTGATAATCAGCCACGGCGGCGACACGGCAAGAGTGTACGGGGAGAGGCCCCGATAGCGATCCGTGTTCCCGCGACCCCGCGCCCGCCCCATTGCTACAATGCAACGTCATATCAAGGAGGTTGCATATGCGCCGCGGGATGGCCGCTCTTGCCCTTCTCGCCCTGCCCGCCTGGTCGCAGGAACCCGCGCCCGAGGAGGAGGTGATCATCGAGCAGGAGGCACCTCAGCTGCCCGCCGGGCAGGTCCACCGCGGCGAGCGCGACGTGCCCGCGCTTCTCGTCCGCATCCGCGAGCCCGGCGTCCTCGAGGTCAAGTCCGGGGAGGACTGGAAGGGCACGACGCTCGACGGCCTCGCCGAGTCGCTCGACGCCTTCGCCAAGGAGCAGGACAAGGTGCTCGCGAAGGACGGGAAGTCGGCGTACGAGAAGACGCCGGGCGGCACCGAGGTGTCGCGGCTCTACCTCGCGCTCGACGTCGGGCCCACGGTGCCGTGGCAGCACGCGCAGCTCGTCCTGCAGGTCGCCGCGCAGCAGAAGTTCAGGAAGCTCGAGGTGACGGACGGCAAGCGCACGCTGCTCGTGGACCTCCCCGTGGACGCCGGGATGCATTCCACGAAGAAGAAGGTTCCGGACACGCGTCTCCAGGTCCACGCGGTCGCGCGGGCCGAGCAAGTCGAGAAGTGGGGCGATGTCGAAGTCAACAAGCCCGCGGAGATCCGCTACAAGTTCGGCCCCGAGGAGACCGCCTCGCTGCCGGAGCTCACTGCCCTGATCCGGAGTGCCAGGAAGGCGGCGGAGGAATCCGGCTCGCGCGCGGTCGGCGAGGTCAAGTCGGGCAACAAGGTGCCGTTCGCGATGGTGTTCGACATCCTCGAGATGTTCGACAACGCGGGCATCGCCGACGTGAACATCGCCGTCGGCGGGATCCCGTCCGAAGCGGTGCGCAAGGCGGACCGCCTGCCGTACCCGCTCAAGAATTACGACGTGAACTGAGCTGCTCGCGCGAGGATGCAGGGGGGGGGTCCGGGGGCTGTCCGAACGGAGGTTGCGCATGCGCCGCTGGATGATCGCGTTCGCTCTTACGGCCGCGCGGCTCTGGGCCCAGGGTGGCGATCCCGAGCACGGTCCCGACGAGGAAGCACCCCATCAAGAGGACGGGGAGTCCGAGGGGGACCTCCCCCCCTTCGTGCCGCCCGCCGGGTTCGAGCGAAGCGCTCCCGAGATGCCTGCGGGTGTCGTCATGCGCGGCGAGCGTGATTCGCCCGCCCTGTTCGTCCGCCTCCGCGAACCTGGCACGCTGCAGACGCGAATCGGCGAGGACTGGAAAGACACCACGTTGGATGAGCTCTCAAACCACCTCCGCGAGTTCGCCGAGCAGCAGGATCGCGAGATGAAGAAGGGAGGGAAGTCCGCATACGTGGCTGCACCAGGTGGTGTCACGGTGTCGCGTCTCTTCCTGTCGATCGACGCCGGGCCGACCGTGCCCTGGCAGCACGTCCAATGGGTGTTGACGATGGCCGTGGAGCAGGAGTACTACAAGCTCGAGCTCACGGATGGGGCGCGGACGCTCCTCGCATCCCTCCCGGTCCGTCGGGGGTTGCGGATCGTCGTGCAAGAGCCGCCGCGCGAGATCAAGGCGGAGGTCCATGCCATCGCGCGCGCGGAGACGCGGCAGAAGTGGGGTGACGCCGAGGTCAGCCGGCCTACCGAGATCCGCTTCAAGATGGGCGGCCAGATTCGTCGTCGCGAGTCGGGAGAGACGACGGAGCTTGCGCCGGTTGCCGACTATCTCCGTGAGGCGAAGAAGGCCGTCGAAGACAGGGACTGGGTATTGGTCGGCGGGATCAAGGCCGGGCACAAGGTCCCCTTCTCGAAGGTACTGGACCTCATGGAGACCTTCGAGGCCGGCGGCGTCGCACGCGTGGACTTCTACGGCACCGCCATCCCGACCCCGGAGATACGCAAGGCATCGCGCCTCCCGTATCCGGCGAAGAACTACTCGGCCGACTGAAGCGGGGCGTGGACCGAGGTCATCGCGGTACGACGCTCCGGGACGGCCCCGACGCGCCTACTCCGGCTCCGGCCAGACGAGGTCGTCCTCGGTGCCCTCCTGCCGGTCCTCGCCCCACGAGGTCACGCGGACGTCCTTGCCGTCGTGCTCGAGCACGTAGGCGTTGCCCCAGGGATCCTGCGACGGCCGGAGGTAGTCGCGCTCGCCCGGCTGGATGGGCGCGTGCATCTCCTCGAGGCTCTGGGGCAGCCGGCGGCCGGGCGACTGCATCTCCCACATGTGCGCGGCGTTGTAGTACTCCTCGCACTTGGTCTTGGCGATCTCGCGCTCGCCGTACAGCTTGGACCGGAACACGTGGTAGCCGCCGAACGTCGCGAGCAGGCCGATGATCACGACGACGACCATGATCTCGATCAGCGTGAAGCCCCGCATGCCCGTTGGACGCGAGCAGCACGCGCCATCTTCCCGCAAGTGACACCGGCCCCCGACGTATAGAGGGTGCTACAGTGGCGTTCATGCATCGGTCGAAGGTCCGCGCGACGCGCGAGGAGTACGAGCGGCTTCCCGAGCACGTCAAGGCGGAGCTCATCGGCGGGGAGATCGTCGTGACCCCGACGCCGTCGGACTGGCACGAGTTTCTCGTATCCGGGCTGACCGCCTGCGTTCGCGACCACCTCGGGGCCGCCGCGCGCGGCCGCGTCCTGGGTCCCCGAACGGAGGTTTCCGTCCGGGAGGGGGGCGAGGAGCACATCCTGCAGCCTGACGTCATCGTGCTTCCCGAGGGCACAAGACCCACCGGCAGGGAGTGGAAGGCCCCGACGCCGGTCTGGGTCGCCGAAGTCCTCTCTCCCTCGACCGCGAAACGGGATCGCGGCGTGAAGATCCGGCTCTACGCCTCCGCGGGCGTGCGCGAGGCGTGGCTCGTCGATCCGGACACCGAGACCGTCGATGCCATCGACCTCGGGACGGGCCAGCGCCGGACCTACGGCAAGGGGGAGCGCGTGCTGTCGATCGCGATCCCCGGCTTCGGCGTGGACGTGACCGCGCTCTTCGCCGTCTGACGACCTCAGGGAACGCTGGACGTGCCACACGCCTTCCTCCCGCGGTAGACTGTCCTCGCCGCAACGCGCCCGGAGAACACGATGGCCCTCCGCCGCGCGATCGCATTCGTCTTCGGCCTCCTCTCGCTCACCGGCGGGGAAACGCTCTGGTGGGTCGACATCCGCCCGCTCCCGCAATGGCTCGTCGCGCTGCCGGGCCTCGTCCTGCTCGTCCACGCGATCTGGCCCAGGCGCCTCCATCGCGCGGCGACGGACGCGGCGGCGCTCCTCGCGGCGGTCGCGCTCCGCAACGCCGTCCGCTACCTCGCGCTCCCGCTCCCCTCCCGGCCCCCGGTCCCCTTGAGCCTCCCCATCTCGGTGCTGCTCGCGCTCGCGGCGTTCCCGCCGCCCCGCCCGCGGTCGCCGCTCGCGGCCGTCGCGATCGCCGCGCTCCTCCTCGCCCTCTTCCCGCTCGCGCACGTCTTCACGTTCGGCCGCACGAGCTACGCGCGCGCGGCCGACTGGATCGTCGTGCCCGGCGCGCGGTGCTACGCCGACGGGACGCCGTCGCAGGCGCTCAAGGAGCGGGTGAGGACCGCGTGCCGGCTCTACCGCGAGGGCTACGGGAAGCGGCTCTTCCTCTCGGGCGGGCCGGGCGACGGGGCGACGCACGAGGTGGATGCGATGCGCGCGCTGGCGCTGGAAGGGGGGGTGCCCGCGGGGGGGATCGTGCTCGACCGCGACGGCTGGGACACGCAATCGACGATCCGCCACGCGCCGCCGGGCCGGTTGCTCGTCGTGAGCCACTTCTACCACCTGCCGCGGATCAAGATGCTCGCGCGGCAGCAGCGCCGCGACGCCTACACGGTGCCCGCCGACGAGGAGCGCGAGATCCGCGGGACGCCGCGCTTCGTCGCGCGCGAGATCGCGGCGTTCTGGTGGTACCTGCTGGTGGCCTAACGCGAAATTGGGGCGGCAATCCCATGAAAGCGCTGGCGCTGTGCATCGTGCTCGTCGCCGCGACCCTCTGGGCCGCATCATCGCTGCTGTGGTCGTCCGGGAGCCACCACGCGCTGTCGCCCGCGCGAGCGGTGGGTGTCCGCGACGAGCCGTGCCCCGACCTGCCAGACGCCTGGAGCGTCGGCTGGGCGCACTCCTACTTCGGGACGCTTGACGGTGTCGTGCGAATCGGCTTGACGGTGCGCAGAGGTGACGCGGGGATCGAGGGACTGTACTTCGAAGTGCCCGAGCTGGTGGATCATCGGGTAGAGGTGCGACTTGGGAAGGGGCGAGCCGTGGGCTTTCTCGTGCGCGACTCCGATGGGCGGGTCGCCGCAGCGTTCCGCGGGGAGTTCACGCGCACGGACCCTCTGGGCCGCTACGGCGGGGGCGAGCTGCAGCGGGAGGTGATCGTCGGTGTCTTGAGAAGAAGGGACCGGCCTGCGAGCCACCGGGTGTACCTGTCGGAGGACCATTCGGGTCCAAAGACACTGGAGAACATGTACGCGAATGCCTACGTCGTCGAGGCGCGAAGCATCGACGAGCGCGCCGTGGCACTTCAGCGGGCCGTGGCGGACCACGACCGCGCCACCGTGGCCGGCATGGTGCGCTTCCCGATCTGGGCCAGGACCGGAGGGGCGCCAGTCCGGCTCGCATCCGAGAAGCGGTTCCTGAAGGTCTACGACCGGGTATTCACACCGAGTTTCGGGGACCGCATCGCGGAAGCGATCCCTCACCACATGTTCTCGAAGTACAGCGGGGTCATGTTGGGTAACGGCCAGATCTGGTTCGACAAAGAGGGCCGCATCGTTGCGATCAACAACTGAAGCTGCCACACGCCCGGGGCCGGCAGGGTCCGACCAGACGAGCAGTTCTTATCGCACGTCGCGGCGGATCGATTCCGGGTCGATGTCGCCCGGCTGCCACAGCACGCGGCCCTCCATCCCGCCCGCCACCGTCAGCGACTGGCCCGTCACATGGCGCGCCGCCGGCGAGCACAGCCACACCGCCGCCTTCGCGATGTCGTCCGCCCGCGCGATCTGCCTTAGCGGCATCGTCTGCGCCACGCGCCGCAACAGATCGAGGTTGTTCAGCTCCGGCCGGTCCACGTGCGTCGCCGTCCATCCCGGCACCAGCAGGTTCACGCGGCCCTTCGGATCCAGCGCCACGATCTCGTTCTTGAGCGTGAGCATCAAGCCCACGAGGCCCGCCTTCGCGGTCGCGTAGTCCGCGTAGCCGCGCTCGCCGAACGCGGCCGCCGTCGAGCCGATGAAGAGCAGCGCGCTCCCGTCGCCCTTCGTTCTCGCGAGCGACGCCATGAAGGCCCGCGCGGTCCACACGCTCACGAGCAGGCTCGACGCGATCGTCTCGCGGATCCGCTCCTCGGAGGATTCGTCGAGGCGCGCCGCCGCGGGCGGCCGCGCGCCCGCGTTCGCCACGCAGACGTCCACGCGCCCGAAGCGCTCGCGCGCCGCCCCCCAGCCCCCCTCCAGTTGCGCCGGCACGCGGGCGTCCGCTTCCACCACGAGCGCCCGATCCTTCCACGGCCGTGTCTCGAGCCAGGCGCGTAGCCTCTTCCCGCCGCGGAAGGCGTGGCAGACCACGTTGCACCCCTCCGACGCGAACGCCTCGGCGATCGCGCGGCCGATGCCGCCCGACGCGCCGGTCACGAACGCGGTCCGGCCGCCGAGTCCCAGGTCCACGGCGCGCTACGGTAGCACGGGCGACCCCGCCGCGCGCGCCGCCGCGAGCCGGGCCCGCACCTCGCCGAGCGCCGCCTCGCGCTCCGCCGTCGCCGCGTCGACGAGCCCCTCGACCGAGAAGACCACGTCGAGGAACGAGCCCGACCGCCCCTCGAGCTCGGCCATCGCCGTCCTGAGGATCTCCTCCTGCGCGGCCCGGCGCATGCGCGCGGCCGCGAGCTCCGCCGCCGCGGCCGCCGCGTCGTGCCGCGCCGCCTCCGCGTCGCGCAGGCCGTCGAGCACCGCCCCCTGGAGCTCGAGCCGAGCCGCGTCGCGCGCCGCCTCCGCCGCGCGCGCGTCCTTCGACGCGCCGATGGGCAGCGTGATCGACACGGCGCCGAAGAAGTCGACCGGGTCGCCGCCGACCGACGGGCTCACGACCAGCGCCGGGTACTGCTCCGCCACCGCGCGGCGGAACTCCCCCTCGGCGACCTCGTACGAGGCGAGCCGCCGCTGGAGGTCGGCGCGCGCCTTCAGGACTCCCTTCCAGTCGGCCGGCGGCGGCTCCGGCCACGGCGCTTCCGTCGGCGCGATCTCGACCGCGGCGAGCGGCGACGCGCCGAGCAGCCGCAGCAGCGCGAGCCGGTTCGACGCCCGCTCCGCCTCGCGCCGCCGCCCCTCCGCGCGCAGCGCCTCCGCGGTCGCGCGCATGACCGACTCCGCGGACGCCGGCGCGAAGCCGGCGCGCACGTAGGGCGCGGGGTCGAACGCCGCCTCGGGCATCGGCAGCGACGCGAGCACCCGCTCCACCTCGTACGCCTCCGCGATCTCGTACGCGATCTCGCGCACGCGCTCGTGGTGCGCCATCCACGCCTCGTTCCGCCGCGCCCGCGCGAGCGCCTTCTCCGCGCCGCGCCGGCCCGTGCCGAGCAGGGAGAACACGTCGAGGACGAGGACCAGCTCGGTGTCCTGGTCGCTGTCGACGCCGGCCTCGATCCCGGGGGGTTCCGGGGGCACGGAGACGTTCACCGCGGCGGCGCGCTTCCGCAGCGCGAGCACGTCCGGGTTGTGAAGGACCGCCCACTCGACCGCCTCTCCGTACGGGAGCGCTCCGGTCGGCGGGCGCGGCGCCTCGAGCACCGTCGCTTCCATGTCGACGGGCGCCGCCGCGTAGCGGACGCACGCGCCGACGAGCAGGAGGAGCGGGAGCGCGCGGGTCACTTGTGGTCGTGCCCCTCGCCCTCGAGCGGCGACTGGTAGTTCTTGTCGCCGATCTTCACGCGGATGCGGCCGTCCCACGGGTCGGCCTTGAGCCCCTCGTGCGCGCCCGTCCACGCCGAGGCCCGGCCGTCGGCGCCGGGCTCGATCGCGGTCAGGACGACGGTGGCCGTGCCCTCCTTCGTCATGAGGTTCACCGCCGGCGTCTCGACCGCGATCGGCGTCTTCAGGTCGGCGCCGAGGATGTACACGGTCAGGTTCCCGCCGTCGTGGTCGTGGATGATCTCCAAGTGCGCGGCGCCGCCGCCGAGCTCCAGGATCTCGCCGCCGTGGGGCGCCACGTGCTCCGCGTGGCCGTGCCCCCCGGGCCCCTTCGGGGCCTCCTTCCTCTCGCCGCAGGCGGCGAGAAGGGCGAGGCAGAGGGCGTAGTCACGGATTCGCATCGGGTTCTCCTGTTTCCATTCCCTCGACCAGCTCCTCCGCCACGCGGTCACGCGGCTCCCTCCGTGCGACGTGCGCCTCCGCGGCGCGCCGCCCGAACGCGAGGAAGAGGCCGGGGGTGACGACGATGTCCAGGAACGTGCTCGAGATCAGCCCGCCGAGGATCGCGGTGGCGACCGGGTAGAGGAGCTCGCGTCCCGGACGGTCGGGGGTGAGCACGATCGGCACGAGCGCGATCCCCGCGCAGAGCGCGGTCATGAGGACGGGGACGAGGCGCTCCTTCCCCGCCTTGAGGACCATCTCGCGCCCGAACGGCATCCTCTCCTCCCGCATCACGTGCAGGTAGTGGTCGATGAGCAGGATCGAGTTCCGCGCCGCGATGCCGGCAAGCGCGATCAGGCCGACGATCGTCGCGACCGATACCGTCTGGCCCGTCGCGACGATGAACAGCACCGCGCCGATCCCCGCCATCGGGATCTTGGCCATCACCTGCCACGCGAGGTTGAAGGAGCGGTAGTGGCCCACGAGGATGAAGAACATCGTGGCCAGCGCGAGCGCCGAGAGGAGCGCCAGGCGCTGCTGCGCCTCCTGCTGCGCCTCGAACTGCCCGGAGAGGCGGATGGCGTATCCCGGGTGCTCGGCGAGCCGCGCGCGGACCGGCGCAAGCGCGCGCTCCACGTCCGCGACCACCTCGCCCAGGGACCGCCCCTGCACGTTGTGCGACACGACGATGCGGCGCGAGACGTTCTCCCGGTTGATGTTGTTGGGCGTCCAGGTGAGCTCGACGTCCGCCACCTCCGAGAGGACGATGCGCTCCCCGTCCGAGGCGTGGAGGGTGAGCTCCGCGATCCGGTCGAGGTCCGACCGGTCCTCCGCCCGGAGCCGCAGGATGATCGGGTAGGCGATCTGGCCCACGACCATGCGGGAGAGCTCCCCGCCCTCGAGCGCGAGCTCGACGAGCTCGGCGACACGCTCCACCGTCAGGCCGCGCCGCGCGACGTCCTCGCGCCGCGGGCGCACGTCCACCTGCCGCATGAGCACCTGCGGCTCCACGATCAGGTCCTTCACGCCGTCGATGCCCTGGACCGCCGCCTGGACCTCCGCCGCGATCCGCCGCAACACCTCGAGATCGGGACCGAAGACCTTGATCGCGACCTGCGCGTTGACCCCGGAGAGGAGGTGCGAGAGCAGGTGCGCCAGGGGCTGCTCGACGGCGGACGCGACGCCCGGGAACTCGGCGGCGATGCGCTCCCGGATCTCGCCGACGATCTCCTCCCGGGTCCGCTCCGCCTCCGGGTCGAAGGTGACGATGACCTCGGTCGTGTTCACGCCCTCCGCGTGCTCGTCGCCCTCGCCGCGGCCGGTCTTGCGCCCGAGGCCGGCGACCCCGGGGACCTCGGCGATCACGCGCTCGAGGCGCCGCCCGAACTGGTCGGACGTGTCGAGCGAGGCGCCCGGCGGCAGGATGAGGTTCACCTGCGCGCATCCCTCGTTGAACGGCGGGAGGAACTGGGAGCCGCGCGTCGCGAGGACGACGAACGCGGCGACGGAGAGCGCGCCGACCACCGACGCGATCGCGCCCGGGCGGCGGCAGGAGAAGTCCATCACGCGGCCGGCCGCGGCCTTCGCGTGGCGCACGACCCAGGAGTCGCCGCGGCGTTCCGTCGCTTTCGCCTCCGGCAGCAGGTAGAAGCAGAGCACCGGCGTGACCGTGAGCGAGACCACCAGCGAGGCGAGGATGCTCACGATGTAGGCGACGCCGACCGGCGTGAAGAGGCGCCCCTCCATCCCGGTCAGGGCGAAGAGGGGGACGTACACGACGACCACGAGAAGCGTGCTCACGAGGATCGGCTTCCGGACCTCGCTGGACGCGGAATAGATCACGAGGAGGGGGTGCTTGGGGGATCCGAGCTCCCGGTTCTCCCGCAGGCGGCGGAAGACGTTCTCGACGTCCACGATCGCGTCGTCGACGAGGACGCCGATCGCGACCGCGAGGCCGCCGAGCGTCATCGTGTTGATCGAGACGCCGAGCAGCTCGAACACGAGCGCCGTGATCGCCACCGAGAGGGGCAGCGCCGTGAGCGTGATCGCGGTGGTCCGGATGTTCAGGAGGAAGAGGAACAGGATCACGACGACGAGGAGGGCGCCGTCGCGGACCGCCTCGACCACGTTGTCGATCGCGCGGTGGATGAAGCCCGCCTGCTCGTAGATCGCGGGCAGCAGGAGGACGTCGTCGGGCAGGGACGGGGCGATCGCCTCGATCTCCCTCGCCACGCGCTCGGTGAGCTCCACCGTGTCCACGCCGGGCTGCTTGAAGATCGTCAGGATGACGCCCGGCTTCGCGTTGACCCCGGCATCCCCGACGCGGATCGCGGCCGGGCCGAACTGCACCTCCGCCACGTCCGAGATGCGCACCGGGCGGTCGGGATCGGCCCGCACCAGCGTGGTCTCGAGGTCGCCGGGTCCCTTGACGAGCCCGGGGACCGTGACCGTCGGGCCCTCCGGGCCGACCGCGAGGACGCCCCCCGACCCGGCGACGTTCGCGGCCCGGATGGCCTCCGCGATCTCATCGAGCGTGACGTCGTGCGCGCGCAGCGCCCGCGCGTCGGCGATCACCTGGAGCTGGCGCGGGCTCCCTCCGATGGGCACGACCTGCGCGACGCCGGGCAGCGCGAGGAGCCGCAGCTTCACGACCGAGTCGGCGATCGCGCGCAGCTCGGACGCCAAAGTCTGCCCGCTCCTGCTCTGGAGGCCGACCTGGAGGATCTGGCCCATGATGCTCGAGATCGGGGCCATCACGGGCTCGATCCCCGGCGGGAGCTGTGGCGCCGCCGCCGCGAGCTTCTCCTGGACGATCTGCCGGTTCCGGAAGATCTCCGTCTCCCACCCGAACTCGACGTAGACGACCGAGAGTCCCAGCCCCGAGGAGGAGCGGACGCGGGCGACGCCCGTCGCGCCGTTCACCGACTGCTCGATCGGGCGCGTGACGAGGCGCTCGACGTCCTCAGGCACCATCCCGTGCGCCTCGGTGAGGATCGTCACGGTGGGGCGGTTCAGGTCGGGGAGCACGTCGATCGGCAGCGAGAGCGCGACCGCGATCCCGTACCCGCACACGGCGATCGCGAGCAGCAGGATGGTCCCGCGCCCGCGGAGGCTCGTCGCGATGATCCGGTTGAGGTTGAGCATCGCCGCCTACCCGTGGTTGTGCCCGGCGTGCGGGTCCACCGCGCTCCTCGAGCCCGCCTGCAGCGCGAGCGAGAGCGCGTAGGCGCCGCGCAGGACCACGCGATCGTCCGCGAAGATCGCCCCGTCGTTCGCGACCACCGCCACGTGGGAGTCGAGGTGCTCGACCCGCACGGGCACCGCGCGGAACGAGTCCCCGTCCTCGAGGAGGACGACCATGTCGCTCCCGCGCAGCACCACGGCCGACGCGGGGAGGACGAAGCGCCCGGGGAGCCGCTCCACCGGAACGTGCACGAGATAGCGGAGCCCCTCGCGCAGCTTCCACGTCCGGTGGACCGCGTCGCCGACCGTCCGTTCGGCGAGCGCGGCGTTCTCGGCGGACGCGAAGGCGGCCCCGTGCGATGCGCGGCCCTCGGCCGGCGAGAGCCGGACGAGCGGGAGCTGTTCGAGCACCGGTCCCGACTCGGGAACGAGCGGCTCGGCCCGCACGGCCTCGCCCGCCTCGAGGGCGCGGGCGAGCGCGGGAAGGTCGGCACCCGCGGGCGCCAGCCGGAGATGGACCGTGCGCCGGTCCACGCAGGTGGCCAGCACGCTCCCCGTGTCGACATGCGCGCCCGGCTTGACGTCCACGGCGGAGATGTCCCAGTCGGGGGCGTCGTCCGGCGCGCGGACGGTGACCACCGGCGCGAGGGCGCCGGATGCCTCGAGCCCCTTCAGCCACGCGACGCTCGCCCCCTGCTGGAGCAGGCCGGCGGTCTCGAGGAAGGCGGCCGCCAGCGCGGGCCGCTCCCGGATCGCGGCAAGGTAGTCCTCGCGCATCGCGCCGGCGGCCGCGAGCTCGCCGAGGACCGCGACCGTGTAGCGCAGGCGGCCGATCCGGGGCGGGAGCGCCGCGAGGACGGCGTCCGCCTCCTGCTCCCAAAGCTGGTTCCGCAGGAGGGCCCGGCGGACGCACTCGGCCGAGATGAGCACGTCCTCGCCCGCCTGCGCGCGGTCGATCTCCTCCGCCGAGAGCCCGTGCCGCTCCACTTCCCGCCGCGCGCGCTCCAGGGCGTCGCCCGTGCGGCGCTCCTCGTAGACGAGATCGATCTCCGCCTTGGACGGGAGCGGCTGCCGCCCCTCTCCCGCCGCCCGGATCAGCGCGCGCACCCTCTCCAGCTCCTGCACCGCGATCGCATGCGCCTGCGCTGCGGAACGGAGCTCGGTCAACGAGGCGTGGTAGTTCTCGTCGAGCGGCTGCAGGACCGCCTCCGTCAGCGCGAGCGCGGGCCGCGGGAAGGGGTCGCGGGCGATCTCCGCGATCGGGTCGCCCGCGCCGACCTTCTGCCCGACGACGACCGCGACGCTCCGGACCATCCCGGCCACGGGCGCGTGGACGGGCCGGACCGCGGAGGGCAGGAGCTCGACCTCCGCCGGCACTTCGCGCGGGCGCACGAAATCGGAAAGCTTGGCCTCGCCGATCTCGACGCCGATGTTCCCGAGCGTCCGCGGCGACAGCGCGGCGCCGGCCTCGTGCTCGTGCTCCTCGTGCCCGTCGTGGGCCTCCTGCGAGCGCCCCTGCGAGGCGGCGAACCAGCCGCCGAGGAGCCCGATCCCGAGCAGCAGCAACGGGGCCGCGGCGGCGGCGGCAACGCGAACGAAAGGGGGACTGTTGGATTCGTCTGACATGTCCTTCTCCTGGCCTGAACCGAAACGCCCACGAAGGCGCGCGGCTCAGCGGAGGAGGACGGTGGTTCGGACGGCGTCGGCGTGGGGGGCGTCCGCCGGCGGCGATGCGTGGGGGGGCTGGGGGGCGGTGACGGGCGGGACGGAAGAGGCGACCGAGGGCACGTTCAGGTGGACGACGAACCACGGCCCGCCGGTCTCCGTCGGCACGTCCGTGCAGCAGCCCGCGTTCCGGTCGGGGCCCTCGTGGTCGTCGTGGCCGTGGTTCCCGGGCGCGGCCGGCACCGTGCCCTCTTCGTCGTGGCCGAAGCAGAGCCGCAGCGGGCAGACCGCAGTGGCGATGGCAACGAAAAGGCCCAGGGCAGCCGCGAACCTCACGCGCGGGAGTATACCCGAGCCGACGGTGCGCGCGTCAACGGTACACGCGTCAACGGTACGCGCCGAAGCGGATCCGGCGGGCCTGGACGGAGCCGATCCGGTCCAGCGCGCCGCGGACGCGTCGGGCGAGGTCTGCGGTCTCCGGGAGCGCGGCGCCCCCGATCACGATCCGGTTCTCGTACTCGTCGAGCTCGATGACGGCCGCCTGGCGGTGGGGCCGGGCCACGGGGCGGAGCTGCGCGTCCCACGTCATGCCGGGCTGCGGGAGGACGTTGGTCACGGCCACGCCGGCGAGCGCGAGGTGCGCCCTGACGAGCGCCGGCAGGCCGTCGAAGGACGCCGGCGGCTTGAACGTGCCCTCGGGGCGCGGGACCGAGAGGTCCTCGAGGATCACGTCGAAGGGAAGGGTCTCGCGCGCGAGCCACTCGAGCGCGTCCATCCGCGCCACGCGGACGTCGCCGGCCCAGCGCTCCGAAAGCCCGCGGAAGAGCGCCTCGCCCGACGGGTCGAGGTCGACCGCCTCGACCGGGTGCGGAAAGCCCATGGCCCGGAGCGGCGCGACGATGCCGCCGCCAGCGAAGCCCAGGAGCGCGAAGCGGGGCCCCGGCGCGAGCGCCGCGACCGCGGCCGCGAGCACGTCGAAGAGGCAGTGGGTCGGCCCCGGCTCCTTCAAGAGCTCGGAGAGGATCACGTCGTTCTCGAGGAGGCGCAGGCCGCGCTTGGTCCTGACGATCCTCACTTCGAGCCCCCCGGAACCCCCAGGAATCGCGGACGCGAAGGCGCTGGAGCGGTCGTTCGGTGCGGGTGTGTCACTTGCGCGGCTTCCTCGGGCGGGGCGGCTTCGTCTTCCTCTGGGGCGGCGGGATGTCGACGCCCGAGGCGTCAGCGTAGCGAGGGTAGTCGAGTTTCGGCATCGGCGCCCCCTTCGCGACGCCGAGCTCGTCCTTCGCCGCGTAGATGAGCCGACGCAGCTGGCTGAAGATCACGGTGGCCGCCGTGCCCAGGAGGAAGACGTTGAGCGCGACGTGGCCGCCGGGCAGGAGACGGCCGAGCCCGGCGCCGACGACGATCCCCGCGGCGAGCGCCGCGAGGAGCCAGCCGTCGATCGCCCTCGCGATCGCGCTCGCGAGGAGGAGGGCGCAGGCGAGGAGTACGGGCACGACCAGCCAGAGGCGGTCCCTCAGGTCGGGCGGCTGTCGCGCGGCCGCGAAGAGCGCGGAGAACATGATGGCGGGCGCGAGCAGCTGGAGCACGTTGATCTCATGCCGGAACATCTTCGACGCCCGGTCGCGCGGGGCCTCGCAGCCGGGCGCGCACCACTTGAGCCGCGCGAGCTGCCGCCACCAGACGAGCAGGCGCATGAGCGGCCCGCCGATCCGCGCGAGGAGGACGACCGCGACGGCGGCGAGCACGGTGCCGTGCCAGCTCGACGTGTAGAAGCCCCAGCTGAGCGCGAAGTAGGAGAGGAGGAGCAGCGCCAGCGGGAGGAGGCGGTAGGCGTAGAGCAGCGCCCAGCGGTAGACGCCCGGGTCGAACCACCGCGGCGGCGTCCCGCCCGTCCGGCCGTCCACAGCGCGCGCGAGGATCCACGCGAAGAGCTCGCGGTCGCCCCAGTACGCGTTGTGCGCGACGCCGGGCACCTTGTACCGGTTGAACACGACGTCCTCGACCTTGTCGAAGACCTCGAGCATGGCGGGCGCGGTCGCCGCGACGTCGAGGTTGTGCCCGACCGGATCCTGCTCGTCCGCGTAGTTGTAGTGGCGGATGCGGACCCCCTTGCGGAGCTCGCGCACCTCCGGGTCCATCCAGAGGTGCGGGACGTTCAGGTAGCGGTAGTTCTGCCACCAGAGGACGAGGTACTTGTCGATGGGGGAGCCGAGGGTGACGAACGCGTCGACGCGACGGATCCACGACGTGTCCCTGACCGGGACCTTGGGGTCGTCGCGCGCGAGGTCCGCGGTGCTCACGTATTCGGGGAAGGGGAGGTCCAGGCCGCCCGGGGAAGGGGTCGTGCGGAGGTCCTCCCGCGCGTGGGCGTAGAGGAGCGCGTCGAGCGCCATCACGCTGCCGAGGCTGTGCGCGACGACCGTGTACCGCGGCCGCTCGGCCTCCGCGGGCGGGCGGCCGTGACGCTGCTCGAACTCGGCCGCGCACGCGGCCTCGACGCGCGCGAGCAGCCGGTGGAAGCGGCGCACGGCGATCCCGCGGCAGTGCGCGTACTCGCCGTAGATCTGCACGTCGCCGAGGAAGTCGTTGAAGATCCTCGCGCGGAGCGCCTGCGCCTTCGTGCGGAGGAGCGTGTCGATGCGGAGCGCCAACTCACGCACCTCGCGGACGGTGACGCGCGCCCACGTCGGCGGCGCCTCCTCGGGACTCGCGCCGGCGGCCTTCTGGTCGAGGCGGGCGAGGAGGCCTTCGGTCCAGACGCCCGGCTCCTGCCCGACATCGCCGAAGTCCTTGCGGAGCATGTCGGCCCACCAGAGGTCGACGAAGCGGAGGTTCTCGCCGCTCGTGTCGGGCTCGCCGAGGAAACGGTCGAGGCCGGACGCCGGGTGGAGCGGGATGCCCTTGAACTCGAGCCAGGGCCGGAAGTCGTCGGGCGGCGGCGGATACCGGCATCCGCCCTCGACGGTCTCCTTGCCGGTCTGCCCGGTGGCGATGCCGAGGGTGAGCCCGCCGGCGGGCGCGTCGCCCGTGCGCCGCGCCTCCGCGAAGCGGTTGACGACGGCCAAGACGGTCTCGTTCTTCCGCTGCTCCCCGATCCCATGAACCACCACGACATACCGCATTCCCGCATGGTACTCGGTACCGGGTCCGGCGCGCGCAACCGGTTTCGTGCGAACGGGTTGCGTCGGTCCGGCACGGACCATGGGTCCGGGTTTGCGCCCCGGGGGTAAGCTTGCCTTCGATGCGGATCCTCGCGCTTCTGGTTCTGGCTGCGGTTGGGTGCGGGAAGGACAACGCGCCCGCCGCGGCAAGTCTCGAGACGATCGACGGCGTCACGGTCGTGCATGTCGCCGGCACGCCGAAGGAGATGGGCGAACAGGCCGGCCGGCTGCTGAAGGACCGGATCCGCGCGCTACTCACCGACTACCTCGGCGCCGCGCTCCCCGGGGACCGCTCGCCCGTGCTGCTCGCCGCGCGGCAAATGGAGGCCCACATCCCCGCGCGGTACCGCGACGAGATGAAGGCGCTCGCAGCGGCCGCCGACGTGCCGTACGACGACCTGCTCCTCGGCAACGTCATGGTTGACCCGGTACCGGGTACCGGGTCGGGCGTGCGCAAGTGCGCGGCCGGCAAGCGGTTATGGCGCTGACTTGCGGAGTTGGGGTCCGCACGCGAGCTCCGCGACCGCGCGCGGCGGCCCTGTCACGGGAGGGTGATCCCGAGCGTCACGCCACCGGGAGCGTCAGCACGAAGCGCGCGCCGCCACCCGCGGGGGCCTCGTGCGTCAGGTCGCCGCCGAGGTCGCGCGCGAGGCCGCGCGAGAGCGCAAGCCCGAGCCCGAGGCCGCGCACCGGGTCCGCCTCGTCGCGGCCCGCGCGCTCGAACGGCCGGAACAGACGCGCCGCCCCCGGAACCCCCGGCCCATGATCCAGGACGGCGATCCGCGCGACCCCGCCAACAGCCTCCGCCGCAACCTCGATCGCCGACCGCCCGTACTTGCACGCGTTCTCCACGAGGTTGAAGAGGATCTGCCCGACGGCCGCCGGGTCCGTGACGAGCGACGCCAAAGGCGCCTCGCCGATCGACAACGCGAGCCCCGCGCCCTCCGCGCACCGCCTGAGCGCCGGCGCCGCCTCCTCGATGAGCCCGGCGAGCGTCACCTCGCGGCGCGACAGCCCCGCGCGCCCCTCCTCGAGCCGCGCGTGCGCGATCACGTTCTCGACCATCCGCGCCATCCGCCCCGACTCCTGCCGCAGCGTGTCGTGGTAGATCGCGCGCTTCTCCTCCTTCACGAGCCCCTGCGCGAGGAGATCCGAATACAGGCGGAAGGTCGTCAGCGGCGAGCGCAGCTCGTGCGTGACCAAAGACGCGAAGCGCCGCTGCCGCGTGCCGAAGTCCACGCTCTTCTTCAGGGCGAAGCCGAAGCCCGCGACCGCGAGCAGCACCACGGCCCAGGTCACGAGAAGCGCCGTGTGCGTCGCCGTCCAGCGGCGAAATGAGGGGGCTCCGGGGGCCGCGGCGTCGAGCATGACCGGCAGCGTGAAGAGCAGCCGGTCGTGGACCTCGTCGTCGGCCGCGGGCACGAGCCTGGCGTCCGGGAAGAGGTCCTCGATCTCCCCGAGCAGCTCCGCCTCGAGCCTCGGCCAGTCGACGAGGAACCCCTGGAGCCCCTTCCCGGCGCGGCGGACGAAGACGAGGTCGCGCCCCTCCCAGAGCGGCTCGAGCGAGCCCACGGTCGTGTCCTCGCGCACCTTCTTCGCGTACGCGGCGACCTGCGCGCGCTGCTGCCACGCGTCGTCCTCCTTGAGCTGCTGGATCGAGGCCGTCTGCTCCTCCGCCTGCTTCAGCCGCCCAAGGACGTCGCCCTCGCCGACGAGCCCCTCGATCCGGTCGAGGGTGCTGCAGTTTCTCGCGAGCGTGTCGGCGGGCAGCCTGTCGTAGACCTGGGGGGACGTGAAGTTCCCGTCCGCGTCCACCTGGAAGTGGAGCCGGATGAAGTCGGGCTTCTCGATCGGCGTCGCGTAGGCCTCGGGCGGGCGCTCGGCCTCGCGGCGGAGCATCTCGGAGAAGGCGTGGTCGAGGCGCCAGAGCGCGATCCGTAACTTTCTCTGGTACGCCGCCGCGTGTTTCGCCTCGGTCTCGCCGCGCTCGAGGTCGATCATCTTGCGCGTGATCGTCGTCATGACGGCGAGGACCGCCGCGACGCCGATCGCGAAGAGGATCCAGAGCTTCCGGCCCCCGGGCCCCCCCCGCTTCACAGCAGCATGTACCCCTGCCCGCGCACGGTCTTGAGCGCTTCGTCGCTGATCTTCTCGCGCAGGCGGGCGATGTGCATGTCGATGGTGCGGGTCGTGATGCCGTGCGGGTCGAGGCCCCACACGCGCTGGAGGATCTCGTCGCGGCTCACCGGGTGGCCGCGCGCCGAGGCGAGGTAGCGGAGGAGCTCCGCCTCGCGCTGCGAGAGCTCGGACGTGGTGCCGTCGCGCGTGACCGTGCGCTGCTCGAGGTCGACGGTGCAGCCGGGGAGGTCGTTCGTGCCCGCGAGG
>DASUGR010000195.1:0-19268 GCA_036273915.1 Planctomycetota bacterium
TCGGCCGGCTGCGACGACGCGATGCGGCGTCGCTCCTCCTCCGCGTATCGCTCCGCGGATACGCGTCGTCGTCCCTCCTTGCCTCGCGCCGTCTCGCTCGGCCTCGGTGTTTGACGCATTTGTTCTCGCACGACTCCTAACGCCAATGGTCGGGGCTGTCCTCGGGGCGGCGCTTCTCGTGCGTGGACTTGTCCTTGACCCGCTTCTCGAAGAGCTCCTTCGCGGCCTCTTCCCGCTGCTTCTGCTCGTCCATCAGGTCCTCGAGGCCCTTGCTCGGCTTCTCCTTCATCGCCTCCGCCCACGCGTCGGTGACGAAGCGCTCGAGCCGCAGCTGCTTCTTCCGCGTGTCGATCTCGAGGCTCAGCTCGTGGCCCGGCTCGACATCGAGCGCCTCGAGGGCCTCCGGCGGGAGCTTCAGCTCCCCCGCGCCCGTGAGCTTCAGCCGGATCTTCCTGCTCGACATGGCTATCGCCCTTTCACGAGCGCGTCGACGACCGACGGGTCGGCGAGCGTCGTCGTATCGCCCAGGTCCTCGGTGTGCCCCTCCGCGACCTTCCGCAGGATGCGGCGCATGATCTTGCCGCTGCGCGTCTTCGGCAGGCCGGGCGTGATCTGCACCCGCTCCGGCGCGGCGATGGGCCCGATCGTGTCGCGCACCTGCTGGACGAGCTCCTTCTCGAGCGCCGGCGAGGGGTCGAATCCGTCGTTCAGGATCACGAACGCGTAGATCGCGTTGCCCTTGATGTCGTGCGGGACGCCGACGACGGCCGCCTCGGCGACCGCCTTGTGCGCGACGAGCGCACTCTCGATCTCCGCGGTGCCGAGGTTGTGGCCCGAGACGATCACGATGTCGTCCACGCGGCCCGTGATCCAGTAGTAGCCGTCCTCGTCGCGCTTGCAGCCGTCGCCGGTGAAGTACTTGCCCGGGAAGCGGCTGAAATAGGTCTTCTTGAACCGCTCGTGGTCGCCGTAGACGGTGCGCGCCATGCCGGGCCACGGGAACGTGATGCAGAGGTTGCCCGCGACGCCGTTGCCCTTGAGCTCCCTTCCCTCTTCGTCGACGAGGCACGGCCGCGTGCCGGGGAGGGGGAACGTCGCGGAGCCGGGCTTGAGCGTGGTCGCGCCCGGCAGCGGCGAGATGAGGATGCCGCCCGTCTCGGTCTGCCACCAGGTGTCGACGACCGGGCAGCGGCCGTCGCCGACTTCCTCGAAGTACCAGCGCCACGCCTCGGGGTTGATCGGCTCGCCGACGGTGCCGAGGAGCCTGAGCGACTTGCGCGAGCGCTTCTTCACCGGCGCGCTGCCGTGCTGCGCGATCGCGCGGATCGCGGTCGGCGCCGTGTAGAAGATCGTGACCTTGTGCTTGTCGACGACGTCCCAGAACCGGCCCCAGTCGGGGTAGTTCGGGACGCCCTCGTACATCATCGACGTCGCCCCGTTGCAGAGCGGGCCGTAGACGATGTAGCTGTGGCCGGTGATCCAGCCGATGTCCGCGGTGCACCAGTAGACGTCCTCGGGCCGCCAGTCGAAGACGATCTCGTGCGTGTAGCTCGCGTAGACGAGGTAGCCGCCGGTCGTGTGGAGCACGCCCTTCGGCCTCCCGGTCGAGCCCGACGTGTAGAGGATGAAGAGCGGGTCCTCGGCGCCCATCTCCTCGGCCGGGCACGCGGTCGCGGCCTTGGCGAGCAGAGGCTCGACCCATTGGTCGCGCCCCTCCTTCATCTGCACCGCCCCGCCCGTGCGCTTCACGACGAGCACGCGCCTGATCGACGGCGTGCCCTCGAGCGCGCGGTCGGCGATCTGCTTCAAGCCGATCGGCTTGCCCCCCCGGACCCCCTCGTCTGCCGTCACGAGGAGCGTGCACTGCGAGTCGTTGATGCGACCGCGCAGCGAGTCGGCGGAGAACCCGGCGAAGACGATCGAGTGGACGGCGCCGATGCGCGTGCAGGCGAGCATGGCCGCGGCGAGGGCCGGGACCATCGGCAGGTAGAGACAGACGCGGTCGCCGCGCTTGACGCCCGCGTCCTTGAGCACGTTCGCCCAGCGGCAGACGCGCTCGAGCATCTGCTTGTAGGTGATCGCCTCGCTCCTCTTGGGGTCGTCGCCCTCCCAGAGGATCGCGACGCGGTCGCCGAGCCCGGCGGCGACGTGCCGGTCGAGGCAGTTCTCGGAGACGTTGAGCGTCCCGCCCTCGAACCAGCGGATCTTCGGCCCGCTGAAGTTCCAGTCGAGGACCTTCGACCACCTCTTCCGCCAGGTGACGCGCTCCGCGACCTTGGCCCAGAAGCCTTCCGGGTCCTTCACCGACTCGTCGTAGATCCGCGTGTACTCGTCGAAGGAGGGGACGCGCGCCTTCTTCGCGAAGTCCGGAGGGGGAGCATAGTCCATACCCCGATTATTCACATTCCTCCGAGAGGAATCATGGGGGGGCTGGGGGGCAGCGTCCCGTTTCGCTACGGGAGCGGGCCTGCGTACTGCGCCGCGGCGCGGAGCGCGTCGAAGAACAGCCGCGGCTCGACGTCGAGCTGATGGAAAGACGTGATCAAGTGGCTCAGGCGCAAGCGCCGGCCTGCGTCCCGCCGCCGGGTAGCAGGCGAGCCGGGCGATCATGTACCGATCGGGGGTCCGTTTCAGCCAGATGTCGATGCCTGGCTTCGAGAACTCGTCGTCCCGGCGCCAATCGCTCCGCACCGACGACAGGTACGCGCGGATCGCATCGACTCGCCGGATCCGCAAGCGTTCCCGCCGCGCTCTTCCAGGCGATGTTCACCTCGATCTCGCAGCCGCCGCCTGCGGGCCGGACCTCGGCGACGCGACGCGGAGCCGAGTACCTCATCCACTCCTCGATCCAGCTCGCCTGATCCGGCTTCTGTCCGGCAAGCCAATCCTAAGGGCTCATGCCGAGCGCGACCCCCGTCGATAGCGCCGTTACGAGCACACCGTGGAGCCCCTCGATCGCTTCCTCGCTCGTGGCGCCGGAGGCGAGATCGCTCGTCATCACGGACCGCGCGAACCAGACGGGGCGTCCGGGGGCGATCTCCTCGCGATAGACGAGGACCGCGAAGTGGAAAGCCGTCTTTCCGCGGGCTTCGGCGACCTTCCCGTTGCAGATGCTTCTCGCGGCGCCTATTTGTGCGGCTTGTTGCAGTTGGCGCAGAAGCCGGCGGGCAGCGCCACGAACTGCGGCCACGCCGGCGACGTCGACCGGAATGCCGACAGGCTCGCGAGCGTCGGCGCGGGGTCGACCAGCGGGTGGCCGAGGATCACGTGCGCCTCGCCGGCCGTGATGGTCGGCATCGAGGCGCTGAAGTACTGCCAGTGCATCAGGTAGCCGCCACTCGCCGTCGTGCACTCGCCGGGGCACTCGAGCGTGTCGCCGATGATGTCCCACGTCTGGCCGTCGCTCTCGGCCGTGTGGTAGAGACCCAGGTAGTGGCCGATCTCGTGCGCGGTCACCTGGCCGACGGCCCCGGCGTCCGACCAGTCATAGTCGACCATCACGCCGCTGACGCGCGTCGAGTTGCGTTTCGGGCCGGGCAGCGCCGCCGCGACGCCGAGCGTGCCGCCGCCGAGCGCGGTCTGCACGAAGAACACGTTCATGCGCGCGTCGGACGCCGCGGAGCTCTCCGCGAGGAGCAGCGGGAACTCGCTGTCGGTCACGTCGTTGTAGGCGCTGTTGCCGAGCTGGTAGTAGGCGACCTCGCCGACGCCGAGCCCGATCTGGCCGAAGATGTCGTCGACGCGGGAGAGCACGGCCTGCATCTTCGCGTTCGTCTGCGGGCCGGTGATGCCGAGCCCCGGGGCGATGAAGATGTTCAGGTCGATCTTGCTGTCACCGGCGTTCGGGCGCCGCTCGACGATCGCGCGGACGTCGAGCGTGGACGTGCTGCCGCTCCAGACGAACAGGCGGAAGCGATAGGTCCCGCCGCCGGGCACGAGCTGGAGCGTCGGGCTGTCGTTTTGCGGCAGCGTGGCCGCGAACACGCCGTCGAACCCCTGGGTCCACAGGAACTCGCCGGTGAAGGAGTCGTTCTCGTAGACCTTCCCGCCGGGCCCCTCGAAGCCGAGCAGCCCGACGACGGTCGTGATGGACGGCGCCACCGACTCGATCGAGACGCTGATCGCGTCGTCGGGGACGTCGATGTCGAGCCAGCCGGTCTCGCCGCCGGTGACGGGGACGGTCCCGTACTCGGTCACGACCTCCTGGATCTGCACCTCCGCCTGCGCGGTCACGTGGACCCTGAGCGGGGCGCCCACGTCGTTCCCGATCTCGATCTCGAAGTCGAACGAGTCGGCCGCCTGCGGGTCGTAGGTGACGCCGATGGTCGCGCTCTGACCCGCGTCGATGCCGCGCGGCTGGAACGACGTGCTGAAGTCGTCCGGCAGCGCGCTGATCGACGTGAGGCTGATCTGCGTGGCCTGGTTCGGGTTCCTCACGCGGATGTTCAGCGTCGACTTCTGCCCGACGAACGTGAGCGGGAAAGGGAGCTCCGGCGTGAGCAGCGTGATCGACGGCGTCTCGACCGTCGCCGCGAGCTCGAGGACGACCTCGCGCTCCTGCTTGCCGGCGACGAACCGGACGTGGATCTCGCCTGCCTGCGCGCCCGGCCCCGGGGGCGTGAACACGACGCGGAGCGTCAGGTCCGCGCCCTCGGCGACGGCCGCGGGGAGCGCGCCGAGAGCGGGCGCGAACGGCCCCCCGGCCCCCCCCAAGTCCTCCGCCGAGGCGTCTGCGCTCAGCGGATTCGGGATCGCCACGTCGATCTGCGTCGGCCCGTCGGAACGGACGACCCCGAAAGAGGCCTGCTGCTGGATCGCGGGCAGCGGCGCGCCGCCGCCTCCCCCGCCTCCACATGCAGTCAAAACGAAAGCAAGCGGCAACCACCTCATCCCGAAAACGTTACCCCACGGATCGCGCGGATGCACTTCCGGCTGGCGGAGGTGACGGGAACGCGGGACAGGTCGCCGAAAAAACGGCCTCCGCGCCGGGGTCTCCCGCGAAATACGGAGATCACCTGTCTCCGGTCGAGCAGGCTGTGGCGCACGACCGCGAGCGGCTCCCCCCGGGGCGCGGCGGGCGGGAGCTCCCACATCCCCGCGAGGAGACCGTCGGGCCTTCTGCGGAAGAGCTGCACCTTCCCCGCGCGGAGGATGACGGCGACGCTCAAGCGCTCCTCCGTGATCTTGGGCCGCGCGCGGGGCGCGGGGTAGGTCGCGGGGTCGTTCCGCCCCGCGCAGGAGGAGGAGAGGGGGCATCGGGGGCAGGAGGGGGCGCGGGGCGTGCAGAGGGTGGCGCCGAGCTCCATCAGCGCCTGGTTGTGGTCTCCCGGGTATCTCGGGGAGAGCCACGCGCGCGCGAGGGCATGCACGGGGCCGGTTGTCGCGTGCAGGCGGGACAGGACGCGGACGACGTTGCCGTCCACCGCCGCGGCCCTTTCGCCGAACGCGATCGACGCGATCGCCGCCGCCGCGTAGGGGCCGATGCCCGGGAGCTCGCGCCACTCGGCCTCCGTGCGCGGGAAGCCGGTTTTCGCGACGATCCTGCTCGCCGCGTGCAGGTGGCGCGCGCGGCGGTAGTAGCCGAGGCCCGCCCAGAGGGCCAGGACGTCGTCGATCCGGGCCCGCGCGAGGGCGTGCACGTCGGGGAAACGGGCGAGGAACCGCCCGTAGAAGGGGATCGCGGCCGCGACGCGGGTCTGCTGGAGCATCATCTCGGAGACCCAGATCGCATAGGGGTCGTTCGTGCGGCGCCAGGGCAGGTCGCGCCGGCTCCTCCGGTACCACGCGAGAAGCCTGCGGCGCGACGCCGCGCCCGCCGCCGTGCCCCGGTCTATACTCCCGGCCATGCCCCGGAGAGCCTACGCGGGATGAGCGACGTGCGCATGCGCGGGTTCCGCGAGCGCGCGGACGTGGACGAGGTCTTGAAGCTGATCGACCTCCGCGTGCGGCACCTCGCCGCGGAGTCGGTGGCGCTCGTCGAGGCGGGCGGGCGCGTGCTCGCGCGCGACGTGGTGTCGGAGACGGACGTGCCGGGGTTCCGCCGCGCCGCGATGGACGGCTACGCGGTGAAGGCGGAGGAGACGTTCGGCGCGACGCCGGACGACCCGCGCCCGTTCCGGGTGGCCGGCACGAGCATGCCGGGCAGGGAGCCTGACGCGGCGGTCGAGGCGGGCTCCTGCGTGCGGATCATGACCGGCGCGCCGATGCCCGAGGGGGCGGACGCGGTGGTGCCCGCGGAGGAGGCGGACGTCGCGGAGAGCGCGGTGCGGGTGCGCGCGCCCGCGACGCCCGGCAAGAACGTGGGCGAGGTGGGCGAGGACGTGCGCGCGGGCGCGCTCGTGCTGCGCGCCGGCAGGAGGCTCCGGCCGCAGGACCTGGGCGTCCTCGCGTCGATCGGCGTGAAGCAGCCGATGTGCGTGAGAAAGCCCAAGGTCGCGATCCTCGTGACCGGGAACGAGCTCCTGCCGGCGGGCGAGCGGCCGACCGGGTGCCGGATCGCGGATGCGAACTCGCCGATGCTCGTCGACCTCGTGCGCAGGGACGGCGGGACGCCGCTCACCGGCCCGATCGTCCCGGACGACCGCGCGGCGGTGCGCGAGGCGCTCGAGGTGTCGCTGCGCGACGCGGACTGCGTGCTCGGGAGCGGCGGCTCGAGCGTGGGGACGGAGGACCACCTGCCGTCGCTCGTGGAGGAGATGGGCGAGCTCCCGGTGCACGGGGTAGCGATGCGGCCCTCGAGCCCCGCGGGGCTGGGCTTCGTGGCGAAAAAGCCGGTGTTCCTGCTGCCGGGCAACCCGGTCTCGTGCCTCTGCGCGTACGACTTCTTCGCGGGCCGCGCGATCCGCCGCCTCGCGGCGCGCCACCCGGACTGGCCCTACACGCGGGTGCGGATGCCACTCGCGCGAAAGATCGCGTCGCAGCTCGGCCGCACGGACTACGTGCGGGTGCGGATCGAGGAGGGGAAGGTCGTGCCGCTGGCGATCCGCGGCGCGGCGATCCTCACCTCGACGACACGCGCGCACGGCTTCTTGGTCGTCGAGAGGGACCTCGAGGGCTACGCCGAGGGCGAGACCGTCGCCGTGTTCCTCTACTGACCGCCGGGACGATCAAGGCGGCGGAGTCGCTCAACGCGTGAAGCGAACCTGGTTCGATTCGGCAACGTAGCGTGAGGAGCCCGCCAGGCGGAATCCCGCCCGCCAAGCGGCGCGGCACCGGTAACTCTTTCGAAACGAACCCGGTACCTCACCACGCGCGGAAGGCGCGCTCGAGGTCCTCGACCGACTCCACGCCGTACACCGTCCGCAGCGCCGGCTCGAACTCCGCGTCCGCGAACGCGTCGAGGAAGCGGCGCCACTCGTCCTGCCCCCCGAGCCCCCTCAGATAGCGGCAGAGCGCGTGCGCCTCGAGGTAGAAGAGCAGCGCCCGGTCCGGCGGCGTCGAGCGGTACGAGAGGAGCTCCGGCAGCGGGATCGCCTCGTCCCTCACCTGCCGCCACAGCGCGAGCCGCGCGTCCTGCGACTCCTGCGACTCGTAGAGCGTCGCGAGCCCCTCGTCGAGCCAGTGGCCCCGGCGGAACGTCCGCCAGCCGCGCCGCTGCGCCAGGTGCACGAGCTCGTGCGGGAGCGTGTCCGCAAGCCAGCGCGCCTGCCCCGCGTCCACCTCGACGCGGACGAGCGGCTTCCCGTCCTCGTCGAGCGTGTCATAGCAGACGCCCGCCGTCGGCTCCCGGCCGAGCGCGAGCGCGGCGAGCGGCGAGCCCTCGGGCGTCGGGTCCGCGGCGAGATACGCCTCGCGCGTGGGGTGGAGCACGACCTCGGCCGACGCCCCCGGCGGCGACGCGCCGAAGAGGTCCGCGGCGATCCGCTCGTAGACGCCCGCCGCCTCCTCGGCCGTCCTGTGCGCGACGTCCGCGCTCGCGGCATACACCGTGAACTCCACCGAGCCGTCGTCGCGCTCGAGCGGCGCGAGGAACGTCTCGCGCCACCGCTTCTGGCCCTCCTGCGGCGGGCGCGCGATCGCCTGCTTGAGCGTCGCGGTCGCGTACGCGCGCACGGCGTCGTAGGGGATGCACCCCTCCCCCGCGCCCCCACCCTTCGAGAGCCGGTCGGCGTCCGCGTACGCCTTGACCGCCTGTTGCACGTCGCCGCGCAGGTGCGCGAGCACCGCCTCAAGGAACCGCGGCACCGCGGGATCGCCGTAGGTCGCGAGCGGGCCGAGCAGCCGCGCGGCCCCGTCGAAGTCGCCGCCGGAGAGCGCCTCGAGCACCGCGACCGGCGCGAGCCGCGCGAGGTCCTTCTCCGAGCGCGCCATCCGGTAGTGGTCGAGCGCCGGGCGGAGCGCGCCCCTCGCCTCGTCCGCGCGGCCGGCGCCCAAGTGCGCCGCCGCGAGCGCGTCGCGCACGGCCTCGTCGCCGTCGGCCGCGCGAAGCCGCCAGTCCTCGACGTGGATGAGCGCGGCGTCGCATCTCCCTTCGCGAAGGGCTTGAAGCGTCGCGGCCTTCGCCGCGAACTCGGTCGTCCGCTCCGCGGCGAGCCGCTTCGCGAGGTCATCGGAGGGGGCTTCGGGGGCCACCTCGCGGAGCCGCGTGAGCGCCTGCTCCGCGTCGTCGAGGCGGTAGAGCTGGAGCTCTTCCGTCGCGTGGGCGCGGAGCGCCTTCGCGAGGTCCCCGCGCGTCTCCTCGTCGGGCGACAGCGCGAACGCGCGCTCGAAGAGCCGGACCGCGGCGCGCGTCGACGCAGCGTGGCCCGCCTCGCGCAGGAGGTAGCTGCGCCGGTCCTCGCGCACGATCTCCCTGACCTTCGAGCGGGCGATCCGCATCGTGCCGTTCGGGAGGAGGATCGTCAGCTCGCGCTCGGTCTCCTCGATCACCTCTCCCGAGAGGCGGCCGCCGCTCTCGAGGACGATCTCGTCGGCGGACGCGGCGGCGACGAGCAGGAGCGCGCAGAGGAGCGTGCGGCGCACGCTTCCTTATCGGTCTACCCGGTATCCCGCACGAACCCCCAGATGAGGATGCCGATCGCCACGCCGAGGAGCATCTTGTAGAGCGACCGGGTCACCTGCTTCGCGTAGAGCGTGTAGTGGTCGACCTTCGGCTCGGGGTCCTCCTGGGGTTTCGCGTGACGCACGTAGCTCGGCCGGCGGGCGCGGCGCTCCTCGGGATCGACGCGCATGCGCGCGACGCCGGGCTCGTCCTCGCGCGGGCGCCTGACCGTGAGCAGCGCGTCCAGGCGCGCGATCGCGTCCGCGAGGGCGAGCGCGGCGGCCGGCAGCTCAGGCTTCTCGACCATGTCCTCGGGTCTCAGGCCCATCGCCTCGAGCGCGCCGAGCATGCGTGCATCCGCGGCCGCGTCCGGCGGCGCCGGGAGCTCGGGTGCCTGCCGGGCCGGCGCCTCGCGCCGCGGCTCCGGCTTCGACTTGGGCCGCTCCTCCGGCATGGGGGTCCGGTCCACGAAGAAGAGGGGCGAGATCGCCGTCCCGTCGCCTCCATGCGTGGGGACGCCGGCGCCGAGCCGCACGTCCTCCAGCTGCCGCTCCGCCCAGGTGGCCGCGCCGAGGGGTCCGGGCACGTAGACGTACACGAGGGGCGCCGCGGACCGGGCCGGGAACGAGGCAGCCTCCGGCTCCCGGATCGGATCGGCCGCAGCGGCACCGACAAGCGCCGCGAGCGCGAGGATGGACCGCGCGTTCGCCACTTACCCTTCCTCGGGCGCGATTATAGGGCGGCGCCGGCCCGCGATCACCGAACGGGAGCCGAACGGAGCCGCCTGCCCGGCGCGGATGTCGAGAAAAACCGTCACGGCGTGCGGCTTTCCCCACGCTGCGCGGAATGCCGATAGGAGCGTGCGGACCGCGTCCCTTGGCGGGCCGGGATTCCATGGGCTTTGCCGGCGAACTGACGACGATCGGTCTCTCCGAGGTCTTCCAGAACGTCGCGTTCAACCGACTGACGGGGGTGCTGACCGTCTCGGAGCGCGATCGTAAGGCCTCGGTCTACCTCGAGGACGGGACGATCCGCGGGTTCCGCCCCGAGAACGAGCGCACGTTCGATTACGTGCAGATCGCCGAACGCGCGCACGCGGCGTCCGCCGACACGCTGCGCCAGGCGTCGCGCCGGCTCCGCCGACGGACGCTGAAGGAGGCGCTGCGCGCGATCGCGACCTTCGACGAGGACCGCTTCGACGCCGCGGTGCAGGCCGCGATCAAGGAGGAGGTGATCCTCCTCTTCAGCTGGCGCGAGGCCTCGTTCGTGTTCGAGGAGGGACGCGCGCAGGCGGGATCGTTCGACAAGGAGCAGATCGACTGCAACGTCTCGCTCGACCCGCACGTCGTCATCGTCGAGGCGGCGCGCCGCGTGGACGAGTGGGACGCGATCTCGCACCAGATCCGCTCCGAGGCCGACATCTTCCTGCCCAGCAAGCCGCTCGACGACCACGCGCCCGCCGCCTGGCGCGAGGTGGTGGCGCGTCTCGACGGCACGCGCGACGTGCGCCGTCTCTTCGAGGAGCTCCCCTACGGCCGCTTCGAGATCCTCCGCCACGTCGCCGCGCTCTCCGAGCAGGGCCTGATCGTCCGGGCCGCGTCGGCGCAGCTCTGCGCGCTCGCCCGCACCGCCGAGGACGCGAAGGACCTCGACCGCGCGGTCCGACAGCTCGAGGCCGCCCTCGCCATGGACCCCACGCACCTCGAGGCGCGCCAGGAGCTGATCCGGCTCTACGAGCGCGCCGGGCGGCGTGCGGAGGCCGCCGGCGAGTACAAGCGGCTCGGCCAGGCGCAGGAGGCCGCCGGCGACCCGGTCGGGGCGCTCGAGTCGTACGGCAAGGCGACCGGGCTCGTGCCGTACGACGTGGAGGCGCTGGAGCGGATCGCGGCGATCCACGAGGCGAAGAAGGACGTGAAGGAGGCGATGCGCGCCGGCCTCCGCCTGGCGGAGGCGCTGTCGACGCAGTCGCTCCTCGACGAGGCGCTCGAGGTCTACAAGCGGCTGCTCGCCAACGACCAGGAGAGCGTGGTCCTCCGCGAGTCGCTCGCCGCGACCTACATCAAGCTGCACGAGTCGAAGCTCGCGGCGCGCGAGCTGCTCTTCCTCGCCCAGCGGGCCTGGGACAAGAAGGACTTCGACCGCGCGCTCAACTACTACCGCAACACGCTCGCGGTCGACCGCGAGTGCGAGGAGGCGGCGAAGCGCATCGCGGAGATCGAGCGCACGCGGCACGTCTCGCGCGGGAGGCGCCGCCGGCGGCGCGCGGCCTTCACGACCTTCACGCTGGTCTTCTGCTGCGGGCTCTGGCAGGGCACGCGCGAGTGGTTCGCGGCGGAGTCGATGCAGGAGGCGTCGCGCGCGGCGCTCGCGGGCCTCGTGCACCACGACACGAACGACGTGCTCGTCGAGGCGATCGAGGCCTACGCGCGCGTCATCCGCGAGTTCCCGTGGACCGTCCATGCGGACCGCGCGGGCGAGACGGTGCGGGGGCTCTTGCTCGACCAGATGGCGTCGATCCGCGTCGAGGCGCAGCAGGAGCCGGCGGAGGCCGAGAAGCGGCTGCGCCGCCTCGCGCGCGTGAGGTGGCCCGACGACCTGAAGGGCCTCTGGGCCGAGGGTCGCGACCGCGCGCTCGCCGAGATCGCGAAGAACCGAAGCGGCGACTGACGCCCGCGCGGGGCGAACGGGAGGGGGTCCGGGGGCCGCGCCCCCCCCGAACGGGTTGGCGGTGTCGACCCGCGTGAAGCCGCTTGCCTGGCTCGGCAGGCCGGGTCGCGTGACCGGCGCTATTTCGCCGCCTTCGCGAGCGCGATCTCGACCTCGGCGACGTCGGTGCCCCGAACCTCGAACTGCTTCTTGCCGACCTCGTAGCCCTCGCGGTAGACCGCGATCTCGTAAGAGCCCGACGCGAGGCCGCTGTCGGCGCGCGCGGACGCCGCGCTCGGGAGGTAGTTGACCGATAGGAACGCGCGACCCTCGCTCACCTGCGACAGGACGTGCACGTCGATCTGGTTCCCCGCCTGGTCCTTGAGCAGGAGGTGCACCTGGTCGAGGAGCTGGCCCTCGGTGTCCGTGACCTTGAGCGAGAGCCCGCCGCCCCGCGTGAGCGTGACGCGGTAGGTGTCCTTGAGCCCGCGCGCGACGACGACGCGGGGCAGGAACGCGGGCACCATGCCGGTCGCCAGCACAGACACCGCGTACTCCCCCACCGGCACGTCCTCGACGGACCAGCGCCCCTCCTTGTCCGCGTCCTCGATGTGCTTCACCCAGCGCTGCGCGCCGGTCGCGTCGCGGCCTACGAGCGCGACGCGCCCGTCGAGCGGCGGATCGAAGACGACGTAGAAAGCGCCGGTCTCGCCCTGGGCCGTGGGCTGCATGGCGACGTCGAAGCTCGGGCGCTGCCGCGCGTCGGCGAACTGCCGCAGGTCGGGCAGATCGAGCCTCGCTTCCTGGTATCCGTCGAGCGTGAAGACGAGCGTGTGCCGGCGGTCGTCGTTGGGAGCCAAGTACGCCGCCTTGTCGTGCTCGACGGCCAACGGCGAGGCGACGCCGGCCGTGCGGCGGACGACATCGGGCTCCAACGCGTTGCCGGTGACGGCGTCCCGGACGTTGACCGTGATCCAGGTGCCCGGAATGAGCGTGAGCGTGAGCTCCGACTCCGTCGTGTCGAACTTCTCGCCCAGTCCGGGCTCGACGATGAAAGCCTCCGGGGCGCTGGCCGCACCGGTGAAGACGAAGCGCGCGGCAACATCCGCGGGGCCAAGGCCCACGCCCGTGAGCCGATAGCGTCCGTCCTCGAGGACCGTGCCCCTGACGGCGGGCAGACCGGCGAACGCGCGGCCGACCGAACCGTCCACGAGCGCGGCCACGCCGCCGGGCGGCAGCAGCATGCTGCGCAGCCGCGAGTCCGCGGCCGTCACGCTCGTTTCCATCTCGAGGAAGGCATCCTGGGCGACCTCGATGGCCGGGGCGCCGCCCTTCACGGTCACGAGGATCTCCCTTCCGCGCGCGAGCCGCAGGTCCTGCTGCGCCGTGCCGCGCGCGGGGATCGCCACGTCCTTCACGAGGGCCGGCAGGAACCCCGTGGCACGCGCGCCGACGTCCGTCACGCCCTCCGGGAGCCCCGGGAAATCGAACGCGCCCCTCTCGTCCGTCGTCGCCACGTTCGCGACCGTCTCGCGGTCGAGCAGCGCGAAATCGGCCGGGATCACGTACACGCGCGCGCCCTTCACCGGCTGCCCCGCGTCGTCGTACACATGTCCCTCGAGCGACGCGGCGGGCCTCAGCGTGAAGTCCTTCTTCCACGGGCCCCCGCCATCGAACACGAAGTCGAGGTCGCCGTTCGAACGACCGTTCGTCGTTCCCGCGACCGGCAGGTATCCGTTAGCCCACACGTCGAACGTGCAGATCGGCGCGGGCACCGCGACCGCGTACTCGCCTTCGCGGCCGGCCGTGTCCGCGACCGTCGCCCGCTGTGTCGTGACCCGGACGATGGCGCCCGGGACGGGAGCGCCGCCGGGGTCGCGGACGTAGCCGGAGAGCGAGAACGTGCGCCCGGTCTCCGGGGAGGGGGGTTTCGTCGGCCCCCGGACCCCCTCCCCTTCCGGCAGCGGCGGCGGCATCTCCACCGAGGAGGACTCCCGCCCCCGCTGGCGCTCGCTCCGACCGAGCGGGCCCTCGTCGGAGAGCAGGAGCCACCCGATCAGCAGCGTGGCCGCGACCGCGAAGACGAGGAGGAACGCGCGCAAGCGGCACTCATGGTAAAGCGGGCGGGGGGGCGCGAATATCCCCACACTTCGGGCGTTACAACTTTGATGACGAACTGTTGACCGTCGCGTGCGTCTATATGGGTAGGTTTCCCGAGGGATGAAGCAACGGATCCTCGTGGTTGAGGACGAACCCGCCGTCGCGCGGGGGGTCAGGGACGCGTTGTCCTTCAACGGCTACACCGTCGACGTGGCGGTGGACGGGCCGTCGGGCTACCGCTCCGCCCGCGAAGAGGCCTTCGACCTCATCGTGCTCGACCTGATGCTGCCGGGCCTCGACGGCCTCGAGGTGCTCGCGCGGCTCAGGAAGGACGGCTGCACGGCCCCGATCCTCATCCTCACGGCGCGCGGCCAGGAGAGCGACCGCGTCAAGGGGCTCGAGCTCGGCGCCGACGACTACGTCGTGAAGCCGTTCAGCGTGCGCGAGCTCGTCGCGCGCGTCGCGGCGCACCTCCGCTCGCGCACGCTCGCGGCGGGGTCGCAGGCGATGGTCAGGCTCGGCACGGTCGAGTTCGACTTCGCGCGACGGATCGTCCACCGCGACGGCGAGCAGATCGCGGCGCTTCCGAAGGAGATCGACCTCGCACGCTTCCTCGTCGAGAACCGGGGCCGATGCGTCTCGCGAGACGAGCTGCTCATGAAGGTGTGGGAGTACCCGGTCGCGGGCATCCAGACGCGTACCGTGGACAACTACATCATGAAGCTGCGCCAGAAGGTCGAGCCCGATCCCGCGCGCCCGCGCTACATTCTCACGGTGCGCGGCAAGGGATACCGGCTTGCGGACGCGTAGCGCGCTCCTCGCCCTCTTCGTCCTCCTCGTCGGCGTGCCGGTGGCGGCGGCGGCGTACCTAGGCCTCGTCGGGCTCGCGCAGGAGCGGTCCGCGCTCGTCGAGCGCGAGCGCGACGCGATCGAGGAGCGCGCGGGCGAGATCCGCGACCTCCTCGTGCGGCGGCTGCAGGAGCTCTACCGCGCCGAGGCCGAGGGGCGGCAGACGGGGTTCACGAGCGATCGCTTCCGGATCGGCTCCGACCGGAGCGTCCATGTGGAGGGGCCCGGGGAACCGCCCGACGACGTCCTCGAGTTCGCGCGGAGCCCGATCGCGCTCGCGCTGCTCGCCGAGCCGCAGGAGCGCATCTACTTCCACGGCGACCTCGCGGTGCGCGGCGGGCGCGGGGGGCTCGAGGGGTTCCGCGTCTCGCCCGAGATGATCAGCCGCGCGTTCCTCGACCCGTCGTCGCCCCGGAGCGTGGTCCCGCGGGTGGACGCCCGCATCGGGAGAGTGGCGCTCGCGCGCGAGGGCGAGGGCGCGCGCGCCATGGGGGCACGGGGGTTGCCCGCGACGCTGCGCCTCTACCCTGCGCCCCCCGGCAGCGCGGCGGACCCGGTGCTGCTGCCGCCGGGCTACGTGCTCCTCTTCGATGTGCACCCCGCCGAGGCGCTCGAGCGGGACCTCGCGGCCGCGGACGAGCGCCTCGGCTGGACGCTCGGGGTCATGGGGTTCGTCGTCCTGCTCGGCTCGCTCTTCGTCTGGCGCGCCGTCCAGGCGGAGTCGCGGCTTGCGGCGCGCAAGGCGGAGTTCGTGAGCACGGTCTCGCACGAGCTCAGGACGCCGCTCACCTCGATCCGCATGTACGCGGACATGCTCAAGGAGGGGTGGGTGAAGGACGAGGCGTCGGCGCGCGACTACTTCGCGCTGATCGCGGCGGAGAGCGAGCGCCTCGCGCGGCTCGTCAACAACGTGCTCGACTTCTCGCGGATCGAGCGGGGCAAGAAGACGTTCGAGATGCGGACGGGCGATCCGGCGCCGGTCGTGCGCGAGGCGGCGGAGACGCTCCGACCTTACCTGGAGGAGAAGGGCCTCCGCCTCGAGATCGACGTGCCGGAGACGCTGCCCGCCGCGAGCTTCGACCGCGACGCGCTCGTGCAGATCCTCGTGAACCTGATCGACAACGCGAGCCGGCACGGGAAGGAGGAGGTGCGGGTCGAGGGGGCGGCGAGGGACGGCACGGTCGTCCTGCGCGTGCTCGATCGCGGGCCGGGCGTGCCCGCCGCGGAGCGGGAGCGGATCTTCGACCCCTTCACGCGCGGCGAGAAGGCGACGGGCGGCGGGTCGGGCCTCGGCCTCGCGCTCGTGCGCCACTACGCGGCAGCGCACAAGGGCCTCGTGGAGGTCAGCGACCGCGACGGCGGCGGCGCGGTGTTCTCGCTCGTGCTGCCGGCGACGAACGGCGCGTGAAGCAGGGGGGGCGGGGGGGCGCTACTGTCCCCGGAGCCCCTTCACGACCGCCGCGAGATCCTTGCCGTGCGAGTCGACGCTGACCTTGGCGTCGACGTGGCGCAGCACGCCCTTGTCGTCGATCAGGAACGTCACGCGCGCGGAGTACGGCTTGTCCGCCATCAGCGCCCCGTACTTCGCCGCGACGCTCCCGTCCGGGTCGGAGAGCAGCGGGAAGTTGAGCTTCTGCTCGTCGTGGAAGGAGCGCTGCAGGTTGACGTCGTCGAGGCTGATCGCCGCGACCGCAATGCCCAGGGATTCGAGGTCCTTGAGCGAGTCGCGGAGCGAGCAGACCTCGCGCGTGCAGCCGCCCGTCTTCGCCTTCGGGAAGAAGGCGAGGGCGAGCCAGCCCTTGCCGCGGAGGTCGTCGAGCGTACGGGCGTTGCCCTCGTGGTCGTTCACGCGGAAGGCGGGGGCCTTCGCGCCGACCTCGGGGCCTTTCGGTTGCTGCGCCATGGCGCCCCCGAGGAGAAGCGACGCGGCGAGAATCGTCAAGGGGATGCGCATGGGAAGAGGGTAGCAGCGCGACGGCTTGGCCGACGAGGGCTGTGACATCGCGAGGCTCCGGGTTCCGGACGCGGATCTCGCGGGGCGAACAACCGTGGGCCGTCGGGCGGCAGCGACGCGGCCGGAATCCGCCTGCGGAGCGGGATCCGCGGCCTAACTTTTTCGAAACGAACCCGGTACCGCTCCTACAAATACGAGGCGATCTCGTCGAGGGCGAGGCAGCGCACGAAGTAGTTGTAGTTCCTGACGAGCAGCGCCGACACCGCCACCGGCCGCGGCTCCGCCAGCGCGCCCAGCGCGCAGATCGCCAGCGCGCGGACCGTGTTCGGCATCGAATCGTCCTTGTAGACCGAGATCAGCGCATCCACCGCCGCGGGCGTCGGCTCCGGAAGCACGCCCAGCGCGACCACCACCGCCGCCTTCGCGTGGAGCGTCCCCGCGTCCTTGAGGATCGCCATCAGGTCCTCCACCGCCGCGGAGCGCATCAGCAGCGACACCGCGACCGCGGCCTGCTCCCGCACGAACGGGTCGTTCGACTGCCCGAGGACCTTCTTCGCCGCCGCGAGCCCGCGCCCGTCGCCGTGGAACCCGAGGCCGAGGGCGGCCCAGCCGGCGAAGCGCCCGCGCGCGCCGAGCCCCGGGGTGTCGCGCTTGCGCGGCTTCTCGAGCGCCTCCACGGTCAGCGGCACCGCGTCCTTCACCCTGGCGATGCCGCACGCGAGCGCGAGCACGCCCTGCTCGACCTCGGTGTCCGCCCGCCGGTACGCGACGAGGAGCTCGTCGCGCGCGGCCTCTGAGCGCGCGCCGCAGAGCCCGAGCGCCAGGTACACGAACGCGCGGTCCTCCTCGTCGCCGAAGACGCGCACGAGGTCCTTGAGCAGCGCGACCGCCGTGTCGCCGCCGACCTGGCCGAGCGACATCACGGCGAAGTTCTGCGCGATCGTGTCCCCGCGCGTATCGCGCACGAACCGCGCGAGCCGCTTCAGGTCGTCCTCGTCATCCGGCCCGAGCATCATTCCGAGCGCGATCGCCGCCGACCGCGCGAGGTTCCTGTCCGCGCCGCGCTCGTAGAGGGTCTTGAAGAGCTGCCCCTTGAAGGCCTTCGCGCGGCGCCGGCCGAGCGCCGTGATCGCCATCGACTGCTCGCCGACGTCCCAGCCGCGCCCGCCGCACGCGACCTGCCAGAGGAAGTCGTCGTACGCCCCCACATCCGGCTCCACGAACCCGAGCAGGTGCGTGGCGAAGCGGCGGCGCTCCTGCTCCGCGCGCTGGGGCGGCTGCTCGGGTCCCGACGCCGCGCCCGAGTGGAAGTACCTCGCGTGCCGGACGAGCAGGTCCGCGGACTCCCGCGTCCCGTCCATCATGAGGCCCACGAGCGCGATGCTCTCTTCGCGCGCCGGCCGGTCCTTGTCCCACGCGATCGTGTCGAGGAAGTGGCGGTTCTCGCCGAGTGCCAGGAGCCCGGTGCCGTAGATCGAGCCCTCGCGCACGTCGGGCCACCCCTCGGGCGGGACGTTGACGTGGCGCTCGAGCGCGCCGCGCACGCCCTTCGAGACGCCGAACTTCCCGAGCGCGACGGCCGCGGACGAGCGGACGTCCTTGTCCTTGTCCTCGAGCGCGCCGAGCAGGACGTCGAAGAGCCTGCCCTCGCGCAGGTCCGCGCGCTGCTTTTTGTCGTCGGTCGCGTGCACGCCGGTCACCGGCGAGCCGCGCGCGCGCCGCGCGAGGTAGTACTCGCGGTTGTAGCTCCACCAGATCTCCCACGTGTGACGCCGCGCGCGGTCGCTCTCCGTCGTGGGGCCGCCCTCGGGGCCCAGGTCGGGCCGACCGGAGCCGCCGGTCGGCACGATCGTGATCTGCGTGCCGCCCGGGCCCTGCTGGGTCCGCGCGCTGCCGCCGTGCGCGAGTGCCGCGGCGCAAAGGAGGAGAAGGCCGAGGGATCGTCCCATCATCAAGGAGACCGCCCCCGGAACCCCCTAGGATGCGATCCACGAAAGACCGGCGGCAACGAGCAGGGGTTCGGCCGTCCCGACGCAAAGGACCCAGCCGTCGCCGCGTCTTCCCGCGATGGCGACGCAATGATCGCCGGCGCCGTAGAGCGCGTAGCCGACGCCGGTGACCGGCAGGGCCCGCGCGAGGGGAAGAGGGGGGGCTCCGGGGGCCAGGGGCTCCACCGGGGCGTCGACGGGCGTCTCCGCGAGGGTCAGGTGGAGCGCGGCGAGGAGCGGGCCCGTGCCGCCGCAGACGACGAGGACGCCTCCTTCGAGGACCCAGGCGACGTCTAGGGAAACAGCCTCGAAGGTCGCCTCCTCCGCGGTGACGACGCGCGCCCACGGGGCGGCGCCGGCGGGCCGGAACCCCGCGCGGAGGAGGGCCTCCGCCACGGGACCGCTCTCGGGGCCGAGCTCCACCGAAACATCGCGCAAGGGCTCCGGATTTTACGCCTTGCCTCCACGATACTGTGCGCTACACATCCTTCGGAGTAAGGACCGATCCCATGCGTGGCAACCGCGTTAGGAGGTCAACGGCCTCGCCAAGCTGCCGCTTAAAATGCGCTGGCCCGTTTCCCGCACGCTGACAAAATCCACGGTTCCCTCGCGGTGCTGGCCCGCCGGGCCCCCGCGCGGTTTCTGACACGCGTCTATTACCCGGGCCCCGCTCGTTGCGGGGCCCGCTTTTTTTGTACGCTCGTCGATTGCCTGCCCTACGACTCGACCGGCCTGCCGATGCGGTGGGACT
>DASUGR010000196.1:0-12302 GCA_036273915.1 Planctomycetota bacterium
CGCTCACGGAGAGATTGCCGTCCCTCCCGTCCCCGAAGTCGCTCACCTTGCCGACGGCCGTGCCCGGCGCGAAGGCCGGGTTGTAGAGCGCGGTGTTGTAGAGGCTCTCGTACGGCGTCGTCTGCCCGGTCTCGGGGCTGATCCCGTCCTCCAGCGGATCGTACGTGACGGTCCGCGAGGAGGTGATGGCGGGGCGGTCGTACACGAGGAACTCCGTCGTGTAGCCGAGGCCGCCGGGCTCCGCGGCGAGCTGGCCGTCCCCCGTGACGCCGTTGTCGCCCGTGAACTTCTTGCGGAAGTCGATCCCGAGGATCGCCCCCGAGAAGGCGAGCCGGTAGCGCGCGTCGTCGACGAGCGTCTGCATCGCCCGCACGCGGATGAAGACCGCGATCTGGCCGGTCGGGTCCGGCCGCTGGACCATCTCGAGGAGGACCGGGACCTTGAAGCTCGCCGGATTCCCGACGTGGCCGGGGTCCGCCGTGGTCGCGCCCGTCAACGCGTCGTCCCGGATCTCGAGGAGCTCGACCGTGTCCGTCGTCACCGTGGCCGGGTCGAGCGGCTCGCTCACGTGCAGCTCGAACGCCCACGGCGTGGCGTAGCCCGGCGCGCCGCCGGCCCCGGGCTCGATCGCGAGCCCCTTCTGGATCAGGGCGTTGCTGTCGAGCAGCGCGACCTCCTGCGGGAGGGGGTCCGCGCGCGAGAGATCGACGGCCCCGCCGGTCGTGAGGTCGCGCGCGAGCAGCCTCAGCGCGCGCGGCGGCTCGGCCGGGATCGGGTCCTCGAAGAACTCGTCCGTGCCGAAGAGGAACTCCTGCTGCGTCGCGATCGTGTCGCCCGCAGCGGAGCGGAGGGAGTCCGGTCCGCCCTTGAGGAAGACGTGGTAGCTCGCGTTGGCGCGGAAGCCGGCGTCGGCCCGGTCGGGGCTCTCGGGCAGCCGCGGCACGAACGTGACGTCGTCGCCCGTGACGATATAGGTGCCGACGGCGAGCGAGAAGTTCGTCGGCTCGACGTTCGCGATCTTCAGGCGCTGCGAGAAGTCCTGCGAGAGCGCGACCGGCGCCGAGAACCGGAACCGCAGCGTGCGGTTGCGAGGTATGGCGTTCTGCCCCGACTCCAGGAACTGAACGAGGAAGAACGTGCCTCCCGAGCCTCCTCCTCCTCCTCCGTCGCACGAGCCGACGAAGAGCAACGACAGTATCAGGCCCAGCGCCGCCGAATTGCGCATGCCCGCCTCCTTCTGCTTGTCGGTCCCACCGAGACGCAGGTGCCGCTTTCGTGGTTGCCGTCTTCGATGTTAACGGATCCGACCCTTGTCGGAAACCGTGTTTTTGCGGAGGCGGTGGACGCGCCCGCCCGCGCGCGCGCCCTCCGTCGGTGCCGACGCCCTCGGGGCGGATGCGGGGGGGCTCCGGGGGCCGGTGCCCCCGCACCCGACCCGAGAAGAAGCGCGGCGCTCCCGGCAAGGGCCCGGGAGCGCCGGCTGATCCGGCGGCCACGCTACGGACGGTTGCAGACGACGTAGCGGATCGTGCAGCGAGACGATCCGCCCGTCCGGATCCTCGTGGAATTCGCCGGGGGGCGCCATGTCGAGGAAGCCACCGTCGAGCACACGAGCATGGCCATCGTCTTCATCGCAGGCATCTTCCCCGTCAGGTTGCTCATCGCGCCTCTCCTCCCCGGAGCCCCACCTCGTCCGCCACGCGGACGGCTCGCACCCGCGGCACGAGCATCGGCACCCTCCGCCGGTACTCCCGGTACTCCGGGTGCATGTCCGCGAGGTCGCGCTCCTCGAACCGGATCGCGACGAGGATGTAGGCGGTCGTTGCGAGCGCGAACACCAGATGGGAGACGGTCATCGTCGGCGCCGCCCAGAAGGTGAGGATCCAGCCCACGTACAGCGGGTGCCGGACGACCTGGTAAGGACCCGGCGTGGCGAAGCGGACCGGCTGGTACGGGCGGCCCGTCACGTGAAGCACGACCTGGCGGAGCCCGAAGAGATCGAAGTGGTTGATCAGGAAGGTCGTGACGAGCACGACCGTCCAGCCGGCCGCGTAAAGGGCGTGGGCCGCGGCGCGCGGGAAGGCGCCCCTGAGCTCCCACACGACGCCGCCAAGCGGTTGCCAACGCCAGAACAGGAGGCCGAGCGCGACGCAGCTCGCGAGCACGTACGTGCTGCGCTCGGCCGGAACCGGGAGGAATCGCGTCAGGGCGCGTTTGAAGCGGGGCCGCGCCATCACGCTGTGCTGCACCCCGAAGAGCGCGAGCAGGCCGACATCGACGAGGAGCGCCGTCCCGACCGGTCCGGTGCGCGGGGAATCGATGGCCTTGGGCACGCCGATGTTCACGAGGAACCCGGCCAGGTAGAGGAAGGTCGCAAGGGCGGCCGCGTAACAGAGGGCGCCGTAGAGGAACACGATTTTCCTGGACACGTTTCTCCTTTCAGGATCGTTGGGGGCTCCGGGGCGCTACCGCGCCGGCGCGATGTTGTGGTTCATGCGGAAGAGATTTCTCGGGTCGTACTTCCGCTTGACCCGCGCGAGCCGGTCGAAGTTCGGGCCGTATGCGCCCGATTGCACGCGTTGCGCCTCGTCGGCCGGCATGAAGTTCACGTAGACGCCTCCGGTCGCGAAGGGCGCCGCCTCCTTGAAGAGGCCGCGGGCCCACGCGACGCAGGTGTCGTCCTCCGCGGCGTCGTTCCACCGGGCGTGGACGTTCATCACGAACCCGATGTCGCGGTGCGGGTACGCGGTCGCGTCCGGCGCCACCCGGTTGATCGCGCCGCCGAGCTGCGCGAGGAAGATCTCGCAACCCGGCGAGGGCAGGAGGCCCGCGTTCCGGACCATCAGATCGACGAGGCCGTCCGGGATCTCCCGGAAGTCGTGCGACTTCCAGTAGTTGCGGGCGCCGGCCGCGAGCAGCGGGTCGAAGGCGGCCTGCCACGCCGCGTAGGGCACGGGCCCGACGTGTTCCCCCACGGGCGTGCCGAGCGAACGCAGCGGGGCGATCGCCTCCGGCCCCTTCGCGGGGTCGCCGGCGTAGCACACCGCGAGGATCAGCACCTCCTTCCCGTGCGCCCCGGCCGGGAGGAAGGGGAGCGGCGGGGCCTTGCGAAGCACGATCCAGCATGCGAGGTCGTCGCCCGTGTTCGCCGCGACGCGGCGGTAGCCCTCGAGGACCCTCCTCGCGTTGGAGAGGGGGTGCACGATGAGCCCCGCGAAGACCTCGGGCCCCACCGGGTGGAGGCGGAACTCGAACGAGGTCACGATGCCGAAGTTGCCGCCGCCCCCGCGGATGGCCCAGAAGAGGTCCGCGTTCTCGCTCGCGCTCGCGCGGAGGAGCCGCCCGTCGGCCGTGACGACGTCCGCGGAGATGAGGTTGTCCGCGGTGAGCCCGTGCATGCGGCTGAGCCAGCCGAAGCCGCCGCCCAGCGTCAGGCCGGCGATGCCGGTCGTCGAGTTGATCCCGGTCGGCGTCGCGAGGCCGAAGGCCTGGGCTTCCCGGTCGAACTCCCCGAGCGTGGCCCCCGGCTCGACGCGGGCCGTGCGGGCTTCGGGGTCGATGCGCACCGACCTCATCAGCGACAGGTCGATCGTCAACCCGTTGTCGCAGACGGCGTTCCCCGCGATGTTGTGGCCGCCGCCCTTCACCGCGAGCGGCCCGCCGTGCTCGCGCACGTAGTCGACCGCGCGGATCACGTCCGCCGCCCCGGCAGCCCTCACGATGACCGCGGGCCGCCGGTCGATCATCGCGTTCCAGAGCGCGCGCGAGGCGTCGTATCCGTCGTCGCCAGGGAGGTACAGCGCACCCCTCAGCGTATTCCGGAGGACCTCGAAACCCCGACCGACTGCGCGTTGCTTGGCTTGCACCATGGGAACTCTCCTTCGCTGCCGGGAGAGCAGGCGCCGTGCCGGACGGAAAGCGGCCGGGAATGCGGATTCGCCGCGTCGGGCGACACGAGATCTCGCGCCTGCGCGCGAGTTCCCGTGCCCGCGCGTGCTACTGCCGTTCGATGCCGAGCGCTGCCATGCGCGAGCGGAGCGTCGAGGGCTTCACGCCGAGCAAGGTCGCCGCTCCGGCCGCTCCGCCCACGCGCCAGCCGGTGGCCTGGAGCGCGCGCAGGAGGTTCTCGCGCTCCACCTCGCGGAGATCACGGTCCGTGAGGACGCCGCCCGTGACGACGGTCTTCGTGCCCGGCGGAGGGGATGAGGGCCCGGGCAGCATGCCCTCGAGGCGGAGCACCCCTTCGGGAGACGTGATCAGCGCCCGTTCGATCACGTTCCGCAGCTCGCGCACGTTGCCGGGCCACGCGTAGGACCGGAGGCGCGCGGCGTCGGCCGCGGAGAGCGTTGCCGGGCGGACGCCGAGCTTCGCCGCGAGCGTGTTCGCGAACGACTCGGCGATGAGGACGACGTCGTCGCCGCGCTCCCGCAGGGGCGGCAGGCGGAGCGGGAAGACGTTGAGACGGTAGTAGAGGTCCTCGCGGAACCGGCCCTCCCGGATCGCGGCTTCGAGGTCGCGGTTGGTGGCGGCGAGCACGCGGACGTCCACCTTGCGGCTCCTCGAGCTGCCGACCGGCTCGAACTCGCCCTCCTGCAGGACGCGCAGGAGCTTGGCCTGGAGCTCGAGCCCGAGGTCGCCGACCTCGTCCAGGAAGATCGTGCCGCCGTCGGCCAGGTCGAACCGCCCCTGCCGCCGCTTGGTCGCGCCGGTGAACGCGCCGCGCTCGTGGCCGAAGAACTCGCTCTCGATGAGGGTCGCGGGCACCGCCGCGCAGTTGACCGTGATCAGCGCCCGGTCGCGTCGGCGGCTCGCCTCGTGGATCGCGCGGGCGACGAGCTCCTTGCCGGTGCCGGTCTCGCCGGTGATGAGCACGGAGGCGTCCGTCGTGGCAACGCGCTTCACGTCGCGCAGGATCTCCGCCATGCGCTCGCTCCTGCCGATCATCCCCTCGAAGTCGTGCTGGCCCTTGATCTCCTCGCGCAGGTACTCCGTCTGCGCCGAGAGGGAGTGGATCTGCTGCTCGGCGCGGATCCGGTCGTCCACGTTCCGGAGGATCAGCGTGTAGCGGGGCCGCCGCCGCACCTCGTACCGCGACAGCGTGGCCTCCGCGGGGAAATTCGTGCCGTCCGTCCGCCGCGCTGCGAGGCCGCCCGCGATCCACAGGGACTGTCCGCCCCGCGGCTGTTCGTCGAGCTGCCGGATGAGGTGGGGGAGCCTCGCCTGCGCGTCGGGCTCCAGCAGCCGGAGGAAGTCGCTTCCGCCGAACTCGCCGGCCCCGCAGCCGAACACCCTCTCCGCGGCGGAGTTCATGAGCGTGACGCGGAGACCGGCATCGAGCTCGACGATCGCGTCCATCGCGCTCCCGACGAGCAGGCCGAGCCGCTGCTCGCGCTCGCGGAGATCCGCCTCGAGCCGGAGCCGCCGCATCTCCGCGCGCGCCCGGTTGGCGAAGATCTGGAAGATCGCGAGCACGCGCTCGTCCGGCGGCAGCGGCTGCGCGTCGAGGACCGCCACGTGGCCGAGGACGACGCGCCCCTCGCCCAGGAGCGGCATCCCGAGGTAGCTCTCCACGTGGAGCCTGCCGAGGTGGTGCTGGATGGACCCCGGCGCGACCTCGCCGCGGACGTAGCGGCCGAGCAGGTTGTCCGGGATGTGGACCATTCGCGTCTCGTTGATGGCGGTCTCGCAGGGAGTCCCGCGGATGTCGTACTCGAGGCCGTCGAGCCGCTCGCCGCCGAGCCAGAACGCGAGCGCGCGCAGGCGCCGGCGCTCCTCGTCGTACTCGGTCACCCACGCGCCGGATGTGCCGAGCGTCCGGGCGAGGCTCTCGACGAGCGCCCCGTAAAACGCCTCCCCGGTCTCTCCCGCGGTACCTTCGACGATGGCACGCAGCGCCGCCTGCTCGTCGACCGCGCGGATGCTCCTTGCCCCGTCCATCGTCGGAACGATGTTACCCGTCAGGGGCGGGCGAACGAGTTCCCGGCGTTCGCCCGGGCGCCCGCCCGGTCCAAGACCGCCCCGTGCCCCATGCCGCCCGGAACGGGCGTTCGCTCCGGCCAGGGCGTCGACCCCCTACATCCCTTCGCTCCCGTCGGCCCGCTGGATGGAGTGCATCAGCCCGGCCACCGACGCGAACACGAGGAAGAAGATGAAGTGCCAGAGCGCGAAGAACCCGAACACGCCGTACACGATCGCGTATGCGACCGCGGCCGCGATCGTGAAGCCCGTCGAGCCCACCTTCAGCCGCGCGCACGTCCAGCCGAGCGCAAGGCCCGGCACCGCGAGGACGAGCAGCCGCCCCGCGGAGAGCCCGCCGAACAGGAACTCGCCGAGCGCGAACAACAGGACGCCCTCCACGAGGTAGCGCGCCTCCGTGGCGCGGCGCCGCGCGAGACGCCGCTCCCGGCGCTTCTCCTCCTCGCGGCGGTACTCCTCCTCGATCCCGGGCGGAAGCTCCCTTCGTCGGTTCATCGCCCGACCCATACCGCCCCGCCACGGGGGGGATTCGCCCCTGCGCGCACTGCGCGTCCCGGACCGGAACACCGGGCAGCACCCCGGCGCCGTGGCGCGATGGCGCGAAACCGTGGCGCGGGTCCGGCCGCGCCGCGAGCCGGTCCGCTCCCGTGTCGGGTGCGGGTGTCATGGCGCGCATGGCGCGATATCCCCAAGGGGTTCCCGCGACCCTCCCCAATCCCCCTTCGGCGAGCGCCGGAGAGGCAACGCCGTTTTCCCCCGAACACCTTGGCGGTGTCTCGCGTCGGCTGCGTACTAAAGGATGTGGCCCGCCCCGGGCCGGCTCCCCCCGGCGCACCGTGAGAGGAAAGTCCGCAATGCGAATCGAAGAGGAGATCCGCGATGACGTCCGCATCCTGAGGCTCTCGGGCGAGCTGGATGCCACCGACGTCGACGACGTCGCCGCGCGCCTCGATGCCGCGAGCACCGCGAGGCCATGCGACGTCGTCCTGAACCTCGAAGGCGTGCGGTTCGCGACCGTCGCGGTCCTCGGCTCGGTCCTGCGCGCCCAGCGCCGCGCGCGCAAGCGCGGCGGCAAGCTCGTGATCAGCGCGCCCTCGCCGTTCGTCGGCAGGCTCGTGCACGCGTTCGGGCTCGAGGACCGGATGAGGGCCTACCCCCGGGACGACGACGCGATCCGGCACCTGCGCGCCGGCCGCGACGCGGCGCACCCGCGTGCGCCATGCACGCCCACGGCCGCGTGAAGGGAGGGGGTTCCGGGGGCGGCGCGCGTCCTACCGCCCCGCCGGCAGCCCGATCCTCGGCGCGTCCACGACCCGCCACGCGTCCGCGAACTCCGTGATCTCGATCCTGCAGCCGATCGGGACGTCGCGGAACACCTGCGTCGTCCCGCTCGTCGGCCACCGCACCTCGAGCGTCGCGATCCCCTTCGCCTGCCCGAGGCCGATCGTCTGCTCGAGCGGGTTCGCGCCGAAGCTGCTGCCGCTCGAGACGACGCGGTGGATCTCGCGCGGGGGATCGCCGGCCGTCACGACCCTGATGCGGGCGCCGATCGCCGCCCGGTTCGTCTTCACGCCCACGAGCTTCACCGTGACCCACGCGTTCGGGGGGCCCGGGCTGCCGGGGTTCTCAAAGAGCACCGTGTGGTAGCGGTCGCCCGGCACCGAGCCCCCGAGCTCGACGAGGATGTCCTGGTCGCCGTCGCGGTCCCAGTCGCCGAACGACACGCCGTGCCCCTTCTGGAGGTGGCCGGTCCCGGTGGACGCCGTGACCTCGACGAGGCGCTTGCCGTCGACGTTGCGGAACATGCGGTTCGGGACGAGCGTCGCGAAGCTCGGTTCGCCGGTGCCCAGGTACACGTCGAGGAAGCCGTCGCCGTCGATGTCGCCGAAGTTGCTGCCCATCGTCCCGTACGCGCCGCCGATCCCCGCCTCGCGCGCGACGTCGCGGAAGCCCTTGCCCTCGAGGTTTCTCCACAGCCGGCACCAGTCCATCGTGTTCTTCCCGCCGAGGATGCCCTTGACCATGTCCGCGAGCGTCCGCTCGTAGCACGTCGCGAAGATGTCGAGCCAGCCGTCGTTGTCGAAGTCGAAGGCCCAGCACGAGAACCCGCGCTCCGGCCCGTCGATCCTCATCTCCTTCGTGACCTCGCGGAACGTGCCGCCCTTCTCGTTGTGGAAGAGCCGCGGCAGCCCGTCGAGCACGTTCACGAAGAGGTCGGGCCACCCGTCGTTGTCGTAGTCGGCCCACGCGGCGCCCTTGACCATCGTGTCGGTGCCCGCGACGCCGGCGCGTTCCGCCGTCTCGACGAACGTGCCGTCGCCGCGGTTGCGGTAGAGGCGGTTCGGCGGCTTCTCGCAGCAGACGAAGACGTCGAGGAAGCCGTCGTTGTCGTAGTCCGCCCAGACCGCGCTGTTCGAGTTGACCGGCTGCGCGAGCCCCGCGGCGTCCGTCACGTCCGCGAACGTGCCGTCGCCGCGGTTGCGCAGGAGCGACGGGCGGATCGGGTAGGGGAGCCACGCCCCGCGCACGGCGAGGATGTCGATCGCGCCGTCGTTGTCGTAGTCCGTCTGCACGCAGTAGAGCGCGCCGATCTGGTCCTTGAGGCCGGCCTCCGCGCCCTTCTCCTCGAACGTGCCGTCGCCGCGGTTCCTGTAGATCGCGAGGCTCACCGACGCCTCGTTGGAGGAGAGCACCGCGTCGAGGAGGCCGTCGCCGTCGAAGTCCTCGAGGATCGCGCCGCCAGCCTCGTTGACGCGGTCGAGCCCGACCCGGGCGCTCACGTCCGCGAACTTCGGCACGCCCGGCTGCGGCGCGAAGAACGCGTCCAGCGTGAGCCGGAACCGCGGGTCGACCCCCTCCGGCCACTCGCCGAGCGTCATGTGCGCGAGGTTCAGGAGCCAGCGCACCTCGATGTCGTCGGGGAGCCCGTCCGCCATCTCCGCGTCGAGGATCTCCATGAAGTGGCGGATCGCGTCGCGCGAGCCCTCCTGTTTCGTGTGGATGGCCTCGCCGGCGATCGGGAGGATGCAGGCGCCCGAGCCGAGGCAGTGGAGGCAGTTCTCGAGCTCGCCGCGGCGCATCGCCGTCACGCCCTGCACGTACGCGATCGTCGCGAGCCACTCGCGCGCGAGCCGGTCGTTCCCCTCCACGGTCGCGCGGAGCGCGGTCAGCACCTCCTGCGCGCGCATGACCTCGCCCTCGTAGTTCAGGAGCGACGCCTTCACGAGCTGGCCGAGGATCCACTCGCCGGTGAGCTTGCCGTCGATCGGAGGCCGGTCGAGGCCGAGGATCTCGATCAGCCGGAAGCCGACGCGGTCGAGGTTCCTCGATACCTCCGCGAGCGACGCGTCCGCGCTCCACGGCGGCACCACCTGGATGACGGTCGAGAAGCCGCTCGGGTCGACGCTGCGCCGCGCGGCGCACCCCGGCGGGAACCGGCTCGCCGCGCGCGTCGGTCGCGTGGCGGCAGCCGGCGTCGGGGGGGCCGCGGGCGCGTCGCCTCCGCCGCACGTCCAGAAGACGACGCCGGCAGCGATCACGGCGGCGGCGAGGACGGCGACGGCGAGCACGCGCATGAGGGGGACCACGTCGATATACGCGAGCGGAGGTGCGCCCGCAAGTTCAACAACGCGCGTCGCGTGCGCTCACCTCGTTGTCGGTCACGCGCCGACCGGGCGCGCCGCGCCCCCGGCGGGCGGAAGGCAGGGGGGCCGGGGGGCAGGCGTGATGCCCGAGGATCACGCACCCTCACTCCTTGCCGCCTGCCTTGCCCTTCCCGGTCGGCCGCTTCTGCTTGCGCTTCGCCGGCGCGAAGACGTTCTCGCGCTCGAGCGGCACGCCGAACGCGTCCGCGAGACGGTTCATCGTGTTGAAGCGGCACACCGCGAGGACGAGCTCGACGATCTGCGCGTCCTTGAGGTACGGGCGCAGCGCGTCCACGTCTTCGCGCGTGATCGACGCGGGCTCGCGCGAGAGCTTCCGCGCGAAGCCGAAGATCGCCTGCCGCCTGGGATCCGCGCTCTCCTCGATGCACAGCACGTCATGCTCGGCGACGCCCGCCAACTCGGACGTCATCACGACATGCCCCATTCAGTAGAAGCAGTCGTTCGCGCTCGAGACGACGTAGAAGACCTCGCCCATGAGCCGGCGATCGATCGTGCCCTCCTGCCCCAGCGCCCCCCACGCCGCCATCTCCGCCGCGAAGGTCTTCGGCATGTGCGCCGCGACCCGCGCCAGGTTCGGGGCACGGCTTCCCCGGAATCCCGGCATGGTCTTCCGCGCATCGGCTTCGGGCACCATCGGGAGATACGGTTCCCTCTCCTTCACCTCCTCGATCCCGCGCCTGCTCGCGTCGGGCTCCCGGGGGGCCCGGGGGGCGGCGCACGCCGCGAAGAGGAGCGCGCCTAGCCATGCGAGACGTCGAACCGTCCCCGGTCCAGGGCGATCCGCGCGGCTTTCAACCCTTGACCTTGCCATGCGCGCGATTGTCGCAGGAATTCGGGATGCGCGGCGCCGGTCCTACGCCCTGCGGCGCGCGGTCGTCGCGATGGCGTACGCGATCGAGACCGCGAGGCCGATCCACACCGCAGAGCGCCCGACCGCCGTCGGGCCCTCCGGCGACGACACCGCGCCCAGGTTGTGCGCGACCACCGCGCCCGTCGCGATGCCGGCCACGGTCAGGAACGCGTCGCCGTTCCCCTCGCCCGCCATCACGATCTGCCGCACCGGGCACCCGCCCGCGAGCACGCCCGTGAGCCCCACGAGCACCATCGGCAGGATGTTCCAGAGCACGTCCTCGTGCGCGATCGGCTGGCCCCCGGACCCCCCCTTGAATTTGCCCGTCGCGAGCGCCACGACCGCGTAGCCGGCGATGAGCAGAAGGGCGCCGAGGAGCATGCGCTTGCGCTTGAGGAAGATCTGCCGCGCCGCGCTCACCGCGCAGAAGCCCGTGGCCGAGAGCGCGACGCCCGCCGCCGCCGCGATGCCCATCGCCGTGAGCCACGGCGCGTGTGGCGGGCCGTCCTTCACGTCCGGTCCCGGGCCCGCGAGCATGCCTTTCACGAAAAGCGCGAGGAGGATCACCGCGGTCGCGGGGCCGAGGAGCCCGATCGGCGCGCTCACGACCTCGGTCCTCCCGACCGTGTAGCCGCGGCGCTCGAAGAGGTGGCCGAGCCCCACGCCCGCGACGAAGCCGACCGCGGCGATCACCGCGTTCACGTCGCCGCCGCCGATCCGCTGGAGCATGCGGAACGGGCACCCGAGGAAGACCAGCGTCCCGATCCCCATCCAGACGCCGAAGAAGAAGCGCGTCACCGCGAAGCTGCCCGAGCGCGCGGCGAAGCGGCGGCGCGCGACGACGAACGCCAGCGCGCCGACCATCAGGCCCGCCACCTCCGGCCGGAAGATGCGCGGCTTCTCGATCATCTTGAGCGAGCCGGTGACGTCGCGCAGGAAGCACGCGCCGCAGATGCCCATGTTGCCCGGGTTGCCGAGCTTCACGAGGAGCGCGCACAGCGCGCCCACTCCGGCGGCCAGAAGAAGTCCGGGAAGAGGAGGTCCGTCCCCACGCAGCATGGCGTGGATTCTACCGTTTTCGCCGGTCGCAAGTCCTTCGCCTCGGGGCGGTTACGCGCGTCCGGCGCGAACGTAGTTATGGCTTTTCCCGGCGGTACACTCACCCGCGAATCGCTTCTCCCAAGGAGGCCCATCCATGCGCGCGAAGCTCGTGCTCGCAACCCTTCCTCTTATCTTCGGCCCGGCGCTCGCGGGCGACGACGGCGACGAGGCCGTCCTCGCGGCCATCGACAAGGGCCGGGAGGCCGTGAAGGCCGGCAGGACGCAGGAGGCGATCGAGGAGCTCCAGAAGGCGATCGGCCTCATCCAGGCGAAGGCGACGAGGGGGCTCGCCACGTTCCTCCCGACCCGCGACGAGAAGGCGTGGGAGATGGGGGAGGTCGAGACGCAGCAGGGCAACTGGGGCTCGGGCGACCAGTCGTTCCAGTGGAGCCAGGTCAACCGGCGCTACACGAAGAAGGGCGCGGAGAACGGACCCGAGGTCAACGTGATGATCTCGAACTCGCCGCAGTTCATCCAGATGCACCAGGCGACGCTCCAGATGATCAAGGACCCCGCCATGCTCGCCGCGATGAACCAGGGGGACAGCAAGATCAGCGTGATCGAGGAGGGAGGCTGGCTCGGTATGGTCACCTCCCAGAACGGCGACTGCACCATCCTCGCCGTGCACAAGAAGGTGATGGTCCAGGTCGAGGTCCAGCGGGGCGACGAGAAGCTCGCGAAGGAGTTCTGGACCGCGATGGACCGGGAGG
>DASUGR010000197.1:0-11067 GCA_036273915.1 Planctomycetota bacterium
TCGGCAACCGCGGCGACGTGAGCCCGAACGACCTCATCGACTACTGGGCGCGCGAGGAGAGCGTGCGCTGCATCCTGCTCTACCTCGAGTCCTTCGGCAACCCGCGCAACTTCGTCCCGATCGCGCGGCGCGTGAGCCGCAAGAAGGCGATCGTCGCGGTGAAGGCGGGGCGCTCGGAGCGCGGCGCGCTGGCGGCCTCCAGCCACACGGGCGCGCTCGCCGGCGCGGACGTCGCCGCCGACGCCCTGCTCAAGGACTGCGGCGTCCAGCGCGTGACGTCGGTCGAGGAGCTCTTCGACGTCGCGCTCGCGCTCTCGAAGTGCCCGCTCCCCGCGCGCAACCGCCTCGCCGTGCTGACGAACGCCGGCGGCCCGGCGATCCTCGCGACCGACGCCGCGGTCTCGAGCGGGCTCGCGATGGCGCCGCTCCGGCCCGCGACGCGCGCCGCACTCAAACGCCAGCTCGTGCCCGAGGCGTCGATCCTCAACCCGATCGACATGGTCGCCGGCGCGGGCGCGAAGGACTACGACCGCTGCCTCCGCCTGCTGCTCAAGGACCCGACGGTCGACATGGTGCTCGTGATCTTCGTGCCGCCGCTGACGCGCGAGCCGATCGTGGTCGCCCGCGCGGTCTTCGAGGCCGCGAAGGGCTCGAGAAAGCCGGTCGTCTGCTGCTTCATGTCGCGCGAGGAGGTGCTCCGCGGGATCCGGAAGGCGTCGGTCGAGGACTGGGTGCCGATCTACCTCTACCCCGAGTCCGCGGTGCGCGCGCTCACGGCGCTCGACGAGCGCCGGCGGATCCTTGCGCGCGCGGAGGGCACCGTCCGGCGCTACCGGGCGAAGCGCATCCGCCTCGAGAAGGGCTGGCTCGGCGTCGACGCGCGGCGCGCGCTGTCGAAGGCCTACGGCATCCCCGCGGTGCCGGGCGGCCTCGCGCGCACCGAGGAGGAGGCCGTCGCGATCGCGCAGCGCGTCGGCTACCCCGTCGTCGCGAAGATCTCGTCGCCCGGCCTCGTGCACAAGACCGACGTGGGCGGCGTGATGCTCGACATCGTCGACGCGGGAGGCGTCGTCGAGGCGTTCGCGAAGCTCATGCGCGCGGGCGCGGAGGGCGTCAACGTCCAGCAGATGCTCAAGGGCGGGCGCGAGTGCGTGCTCGGCGTGGCGACCTACCCCTCGTTCGGCCCGATCCTCATGTTCGGCCTCGGCGGGATCTACGTCGAGGTGCTGAAGGACGTCTCGTTCGCGGTCTGCCCGGTGAGCGACGTGCGCGCGCGCGAGCTCGTGCGGGGCATCAAGGGCTATCCCATCCTGAGGGGGCTCCGGGGGCAGAAGAGCGTCGACGAGGAGGCGCTCGTCGACGCGATCCGGCGCGTCTCGCAGATGGCGCTCGACCATCCGGAGATCACGGAGCTCGAGTTCAACCCGCTGCTCGCGTTCCCGGACGGCGTCGTCGCGGTCGACCTGCGGGTGAGGGTGTCGTGAGGCCCCCCCTCCTCCCCGTGCCCCTTCTCCTCCTCGCCGCGTGCGCGGCGCCGCACGAGGAGGACGACCGCGTGGCCGCCGACCGGAAGGACGTGACGGAGGCGCTCCACCGCCAGTTCGACGAGGTGCTCGCCCGGCGCGACGCGATCGCGAAGGAGCCGGGCGAGAGCGCGGTGCGCGAGCGCGAGGAGCTGGACGACCTCGCGCACGGCATCGCCGAGCGCATCGTGCGCCTCGACCCGGACGCGAACGTGAACGAACTGCTGGACCGGCTGGAGCCCCCGCGTTGAGGTGGGCCCTGCCGCTCATCGTGCTCGGGGCGGCCCTGCGCTTCTGGTTCGCCGCGACCGCGGGCAGCGGGCTCCGGGACGACGGGCTCCGGCCCGACGAGCGCGACCGCTACCTCCCGATCGCGAGGAGCCTGCGCGAGGGCGAGGGGTTCGCGATCGCGGGGCGGCCGACCGCGCAGTCGATGCCGCTCTGGCCCGCGGTGCTCTCGCTCCTCCCGGCGGGCGAGCAGGGGCGGTGGCTCGCCGCGCTCTTCTCGACGCTCGCGCTCCCGGTCGCGTGGGCCGTCGGGCGAAAGCTCGCGGAGCCGAAGATCGCGCTCCTCGCGCTCGCGCTGCTGGCCGTCGACCTCGACCAGGCCGTGCTCGGCGGGTCGATCCTCGCCGAGCCGCTGTTCACGCTGCTCCTCTGCCTGTTCGCGCTCGCGTGGGCCCACGGCCGGGTCGGGTGGGCGGCGCTCGCGCTCGCGGCCGCGGTGCTCACGCGGCCCGAGGCCGCGCTGATCCCGTTCGCGCTCGCCGCGTTCGGCCGCGAGTGGCGCCGGCCCCTCGTGCTCCTCGCCGCGGTCGCGATCGCGGTCGCGCCGTGGGCGCACCGGAACCAGCGCGTGTTCGGCACCTTCGTCCCGCTCACGAGCACCGCCGGGATCGCCTTCCACTCGGGCATGAACGCGGGCGATCTCGAGCTGCCGTTCCGCAAGCGCGGGGAGGCGCGCAACGTGAAGTACCGGCACGCGCGCGACCTCGCCGGCCAGGGGATCGAGGTGACGTACAGCCGCACGAAGCTGGACGAGGCGCTCGCGTTCGCGCGGGAGCGGCCGGGGGCCGCGGCGGGCATCCTCCTGAGCAAGTTCCTGCAGCTCTGGACGCCGCTCCAGCGCAAGGGGACGTCCGCCGTCTACGCGCTCGCGACGCTGCTTTCGTGGTGGGCCGTCTGGCGCGGCGTGCGCTTCCGGCCGGCGCTCGTCGGGCCGATGCTCGTCGTCATGACGCTCGTCGGGCTGGCGTTCCTCTCGATCCCGCGCTACCGCGCGCCGTACCACCCGTACATGTTCCTCCTCGCCGCGAGCGCGCCCTGGCGTCGCCGCTAGACCGAGGCTGCCCGGCTCGGCTCAGTCTCAGGCGCGGACCGGCTGCGGCATGTCGAGCACCTCGCGGATGCGCGTCGCGAGCAACGCCGCGGCGACGGGCTTCTGCAGGACGAGGTGCGGCGCCACGTCCGGACGGGGCCCGACTTCGTAGCCGGTGAGGAGGACCACGCGGATCTGCGGGTGCGCGCGCAGGACGCGGCTCGCCAGCTCCTGCCCGTCCATGCCCGGCATCACGACGTCGGTGAGAAGCAGGCGGATCTCCGGCACGGACGCGAGACGCGCAAGCGCCTCGTCGCCGCTCGACGCGGCGACGACCCGGTAGCCGCGCTCCTCGAGCACGCGGCGGGTGATGTCGAGCACGCGCGGCTCGTCCTCGACGACGAGGATCGTCTCCGTGCCGCCCGCGGCGGGGCAACTGGGCCTGCCCCTCTCCGGCTCCGCCTCGCCCTCGGCGATGGGGAGGTGGATCCGGAAGGTCGCGCCGGCGCCGGGCGCGCTCTCCGCCTCGATGTGGCCGCCGCTCTGCGTCACGACGCCGTGGACGACCGCGAGGCCGAGGCCGGTGCCCTTCCCGACCTCCTTGGTCGTGAAGAACGGCTCGAAGGCCCGCGCGAGGGTCTCCTGGTCCATCCCGATCCCGGTGTCGGCCACGCGGAGGAGCGCGTACCTCCCGGCGGGCAGCGCCACGTGCCCCTCCGGCACCGCCACCTCCTCGGTCGAGATGACGAGCGTGCCGCCGTCCGGCATCGCGTCGCACGCGTTGATCACGAGGTTCAAGAGGACCTGCTCGATCTGCACCGGATCCACGCGGACCTGGCCCACGCGGCCGAGCTGGAGGCGGAGCCGGATGTCCTCGCCGAGGATCCGGTCGACCATGTCGCGCACGCCCGCGACGAGCGAGTTCAGCCCGAGGAGCCGCGTGTGCAGGACCTGCTTGCGCCCGAAGGCGAGGAGCTGCTGCGTCAGCGCGGCGGCCCGCTCGGCCGCGGACTCGATGCGCCTCAGCTCCGCCGCGACCGCGGGCGCCCCCGGACCCCCCCTCATGGCGAGCTCGGTCGAGCCGAGGATGATCGAGAGCTGGTTGTTCAGGTCGTGGGCGATGCCGCCGGCCAAGCGCCCGATCGACTCCATCTTCTGCGCGTGGAGGAACTGCCTCTCGAGGAGGCGGTGCGCGGTCACGTCGGTCGCGCACTGCGTGAGCGCGGTGACCTCGCCGTTCCGCAGCACGGGCCACACGCGGGTGACGAAGGTGTGGACCTTGCCGTCCGCCGCGACATAGTCGACCTCGTAGCACCCGTCCTCCCGCGTGCGGATCACCCGGTCGTGGCAGGCCTGCATCGCCCCTCGGCAGCGCTCGGGGACGAACTCGATGGCCCTCCTCCCGAGCACGCCCTCGACCGTGAGGTCCGGAACCGTCCGGTTGATGAACCGGATGCGGCCGTCGAGGTCGAGGATCATGACGTGGTCGGGGCAGCTCCCCGTGATCGACGCGCAGATCTCCTCCGCGTGCCGGAGCGCTCCGTCGGCCTCGTGGTGCTCCGTCACGTCCTCGACGAGCGCGAGGACGCCGTCGGGGCGACCTTCGGGGTCGCGCGCGAGCGAGGCGGTGACCCGCGCCCACCGGATCGTCCCGTCCGGCCGGACCACCCGGCGCTCGAGACGCCCCCGGTCGCGCTCGCCCGCCGCGAACTCGCCCGAGACCTGGCGGACACGCGCCCGGTCGTCGGGGTGGAGGAACAGGAGCGGATCGAGGCCCGCCAGCTTCTCCCCCGGATACCCCACGATCCGCCGGAAGGGGTCGTTGGACCGGACGATGCGCCCGGCGAGGTCGAACTCGACCATCGCGATGCCGGCATGGGCGAAGAGGTCCGCCAGGTTCGACACGTTCCCGTCGCGGGGCAATGCGGGACGGATATCGGAAAAGACCGTGGATGCCTTTAACACCCTTCGGCGAAAGGCCCGCTGGCCGCGCGGTGCAGCCGGTTGCGCACCTCCCCTGGGCTGCGGACCGCGATGCCGCCTGCGGCGCAAACCACTTCGCATCAGCAGGTTACGCCGAAACCGTGGCGCAAAGGCCGCCCTTCAATGCCAGCTCAGGTGCGGGACCTTGTTGCGGATCAGCCAGTCGTAGAGGAGGCCGCCGTACGTCCGAATCCGCATCGGGTGGCGCGCGAACACCGGCTTCAGCTCGCGGTGCAGCGCCCGCAGGTTGTAGAAGGGCACGCGAGGGAAGTAGTGGTGCTCGATGTGGTAGCTCGACCAGAGGAAGAGGAAGTCCCAGATCGCATTCGACCGGATCACCGTGCCCCACGCCGCGGGGTCCTCGGGGCTGATGTCGTAGTGCTGACCGATGCGGTTGATCGTGAAGGCCACGGGGAAGACGAGGAAGACCGGGATCGCGTAGAGCCTGAGGAGCATCGGGGCCCCGAAGCCCCACCCGATTCCCGCCATCGCGACGAGGTGCGCGGCGGTGACAAGGAGCCGCTCCCGCCGCAGCCGCGCCCGGAGCTCCTCGGGGTATCTCGCCGCCGCCTTCGCCGCCGCGCGGAAGTAGAGCGGGAAGAGCGCCGGCGTGAAGTAGAGGAGCTTGAACCAGCGCTTCACCCGCCTCGGCGACAGGTAGGCGCGCTTCGGATCCGCCTCCTCGTCGCCGAGCTCGGCGTGGTGGTCGAGATGCCAGCGCTCGAACTGGCCGGGCGCGAGGCCCGACGGCAGCGCGTAGAGCCACGCCAGCGCGCGGTTCCACGTCGTCTCCCGCCGCCGGAAGACGGCGCGGTGCACCACCTCGTGCAAGAGGACCGTGAAGGAGAAGATCACGAAGCCCAGGAAGGCGGCCGCCGGGACCCAGACGTACCAGCGGTGGGCAAAGGCGACGATCACGGCGCCCGCCGCCCCGGCGAGGAGGAACTGCCGGATCGCGACGGCCGCGTGGCGCCACGTCGAGACGCGGTGCAGATCGCGAAGCCGCCCCGCGTCGAGCGACGCGAGCTCGCGCCGGAGATCCGCGGTCGCCTCGTGCCAATGCCCGTGGGTCATCGCTTCCATTGTCGCCGACGCCGTCACGTCCGGGTCATCCGGGGTAGCATGGCGCCCGTGCCCCTGGGGTCCGTCCGGAACGCCCTCGTCCCCGCGCTCCTGCTCGTCGCGGCGTGCGCGACCGACGGGGCGGCGTCCCTGCGTGACGGGAGCGCGCGCGCGGCCGTGTCCGAGGGCGTGGTTGCGACGCTCGACCGGCAGGATCACTACTTCCGGAGCCCCGCGGACCGGCGCAGGTTCGAGCTCGCGCTGCGGCGCATCGCGACCGAGTCGGAGGACGCGAGTTCCTACTACGCGGCGATGTCGGACGCGCTCGCGTCGCTCGACGAGGGCCACACGAGCCTCGCCGGCTCCGCCGAGGTCCCGTTCGCGAGCACGATCCCGCCGGTCGCGATCGTCGACGCGGAGGGCGCCTGCGTGATCGCGGGGGTCGCTCCCGGCGTCGAGGGCGGCGGGCTCGTGCCCGGCGACCTCGTCCTCTCGGTGGAAGGGGTTCCGGGGGAGGAGGCGCTCCGGCAGCGCATCGCCGTGACGCCCGGCTCGACCGCGCACGGGAAGCGCGCGCGGGCGGTCGCGAACCTCCTCGCGGGGCCGACGCGCGAGCCCGCGCGGGTCCGCGTGCTCGGGATGGACGGCCGCGAGCGCGTCTGTTTCCCCCTCCGCTTCCTGCTCGACGACGAGGGGATGGACCGCTTCCGCTTCGGGTTCCTTCAGGAGAGCGTATCGGCCGTGCCGGTCAGCGCGACGACCGCGTACGTCGCGCTCCCGGACTTCAGCCCCGAGCGGCTGGCGGAGCTCGAGGACGCGGTGCGCGCGATGGGCATCACGCGGACCGTCGTGCTCGACCTGCGCGGGAACCCGGGCGGCCGGATCCGGACGCTGCAGCGGATCGCGGGCATCTTCCTCGACGGACCGGACGACCTGCTCATCCTCACCGAGGGCGAGCACAAGGAGGTGCTCCGCGCGATTCCCGGGGAAGTGCGTTTCCGCGGAAGACTCCGCATCCTCGTGGACGGGCGCACGGGCAGCGCGGCCGAGCTTCTCGCCGCGGCGCTCAAGGACCTCGGCCGTGCAAAAGTGTATGGAACCGCGACGGCGGGCTCCACGCGGTCGCGGCTCTCCCAGTCCCTGCCGGGGGGAGTCCGGCTCCACTATGCGGGCCGCGCCGAGTTCCGGCGCCGCGACGGGAGCCCGATCGAGGGGATCGGCGTGGAGCCCGACGTCCGCTTCGAGCACACCCGCGAGCAGCTCGCCCGCGGCTCCTACGGCGACCCCTTCCTCGACCCGCTGGTCCGCCTCGCCGCCGAGTAAGGGGCGGGCCGCGGTGGCGGAATTGACCCGGGCCCCCGCCTCCATTAGCCTTTGGGCCCGGCGCTTGCGAAGCTTGCGGATCCCGCAGGAGACTCCATGAAGATCACCGAAATCCCGTGCCCGGGCTACGAAAAGGTCGTCCGCTGCGAGGATCCGAAGAGCGGCCTCCGGGCCATCATCTCGGTCCACGACACGACCCTCGGCCCGGCCCTCGGAGGGCTCCGGATGTGGCCCTACCTCTCGGAGCAGGAGGCGATGACCGACGTCAACCGCCTTTCCCAGGGGATGACCTACAAGTCGGCGGTCGCCGAGACCGGCCTCGGCGGGGGCAAATCGGTCATCATCGGCAACCCGAAGACCGACAAGTCCGAGGCCCTGTTCCGGGCGATGGGGCACTTCGTGGAGAGCCTCAAGGGGCTCTACACGACCGCGGAGGACGTGGGCACGAGCGTCCAGGACATGGTGATCGTCCGCCAGGAGACGAAGCACGTCACCGGCCTCCCGCGGGAGATGGGTTCGAGCGGCGACCCGTCGCCCTTCACCGCCAGCGGCGTCTTCCTCGGCATCAAGGCGTGCGTCGAGAAGACGGGCGGGAAGGACCTGAAGGGGATCCGCATCGCGGTGCAGGGGTGCGGCAACGTCGCCCGCTACCTCTGCGAGCACTTGGCGAAGGCGGGCGCGAAGCTCTTCGTCACCGACATCGTCGCCGAGAAGGCGAAGCTGATGGTCGACAAGCACGGGGCGAAGCTCGTGAAGCCGGAGGAGATCTACGACCTCGACTGCGACGTCTTCGCGCCCTGCGCCCTCGGCGCCGTGATCAACGACGACACGATCCCGCGCCTCAAGTGCAGGATCGTCGCTGGCGGCGCGAACAACGTGCTGCTCACGGAGCAGCACGGCGACCGCCTGCGCGAGCGCGGCATCGTCTACGCGCCCGACTTCGTGATCAACGCGGGCGGCATCATCAACGTGTCGGTCGAGCTCGAGCCGAACGGCTACAACGAGCAGCGCGCGCTCCAGAAGGTCAACAACATCTACAACGCGGTGCGCGACATCCTCGACACGGCCGAGCGCGAGAAGATCGCATCGAACCGCGCCGCGATCCTCCTCGCCGAGCGGAAGCTCGCCGAGGGCCGCAAGCGGAAGACCGCGAAGGTCCGGTAGCGAAGAAGGGGGGCCCGGGGGGGTGCGGACGTTCCTCCTCGTCGCCGCCGTAGCGGTCGTCTTCGCCGTCGGACTCCTCTACGTCTTCCGCCACGCCGTCCGGAGGAGCCTCCGGGGCGGGACCCCGCCCGTCAGGGCCCCCGAGACCCCCCCGCTTCCGGCGCCGGAGGAGATCCCCGACGTCGCGCGGCGCGTGCGCGCGCTCCAGCACGCGCCCGAGGTGCAGAGGCTGCTCGCCGAGTTCGTGCAGCAGTGCGCGCGGCGCGGCGCGCCCGCGGTCGCGGAGCTGCTCCGGAGGCTCGCCGACGAGCCCGACGTGGAGATTGAGCCGCGCTGGACGTTCGAGGAGGGTCGGGTGCGCGGCTTCCCGTCCCTGCGCTCGGCCTACATCGCGGCGCTGCTCGAGATCCCCGGCCCCGAGGCGCGCGACGCGCTCCTCGCGGTGCTCGCGGCCACATCGTCGGTAGACGAGGCGTACCAGATCGCCGCCGGGCTCGCGCGGCGCGGCGAGGGCGGGTTCACGCCCGCCGCGCTCGATCGCGCGCTCCGCGGGGGCCCCGGCGACCTGGAGGTCGCGCGGGAGATCGTCGTCCTCGTGTCGCGCGCGGACCCGGACGGGACGGCCGCCGAGGTGGTCTCGCGAAGTCCGCGCGGGGAGGACGGCACCGACCCGTCCATGCTCGCGCAGGCGCTGGAGCTGCTCCCCGCCGACCGCGCGATCCCGACCGCGCGCGGGCTCCTGGGGGACCCGGCGATCACGCGCAGGGGGAAGGAGCGGTACCTCGAGAGCCTCTGCAACCGCGGCGACCCGGAGATCTTCGCGAGCCTCCGCGAGGTCGCGGAGCGCGGCTCGCTCGACCGCGAGCTCCGGCTCTCGATGGCCTACGCGGCGTGCCGCTCCCGCGCGTTCACGCTCGACGAGATCGCGTACGCGGCGGCCGGGAACGACGAGGCGGCGCGGGCGGCGATCCGCGAGCGGTACGAGCGCCGCCTCGCGGAGGTGGAGCAGCTGGTGGCGGCGGCGGTGCCGACGGACGCGGCGTCGGGCCCCGTCCTCGAGTCGCTGCGCCACAAGCTCGCCGAGAAGCGGAACACGGTGCCGGGCACGCGGTGACACGCGTACCGAGTACACTCGTGCGCCTTCGTAAGTGCCTGCGGGGGCTCGGCTTGTGACGTTGGGACCCGGACTCCTGGGTCCGGGTTTCCGGCGGCCCGCGCGCTACTTCACCCGCTTGACGATGAGCCAGCCGTCCGGGCAGCGCTTCGGGTCGTACTCGATCAGCCCAACCTCGTCCTTCTTGAGGCGGAAGACGACCGAGGCGGGCCCCGGGTAGAGCGTGCTCCGGTAGATCTCGTACGTCTCCTTGCGCACGCTGTCGAGCGCCGCGTGGATGAGGCCGCTCGGCGAACCGTCCTTGCCCCGCGCGTCCGTGTACGCGTCCTTGAGCGCGGCGAAGTCGCCGCCCGACCGCGCGAGGTCGAGGACCTTCGCCGCGAGCTCGCGCGCCGCCTCCTGCGGGCGACCGGTGTCCGAGAGGATCTCCTCCCTGTGGGTATTCGGGTTCATCACCCGGTACGAGCCCTTGAACGCGATGAGGATCTGGTCGTAGACCACGTGGGTCGGGGCCCCCGTCTCCCCGGCGGGCTCGCCCTTCGCCGGGGTCTCCGGTTTCGCGGGCGCGTGCGACGGCTCCCCGTCGCCGCACGCCGCGAGGAGGAGCAGGACGGAAAGGACCGCGGGTCGAGCGCGAAACATCGCTACTCCACTCTCCACACGATCGACCAACCGTCCGGCGCCTCCTTCGGATGATACTCGCAGAGATCGATCTCGCCGGGCTCCTGGCTCTCGATCAACCGCGCCACGGCGAGCGGGAGGTCCTCGAGCTTCACCTCCCCCGGCAGCGGGCGGATCCGGTTGTCGACGACGGAGAGCCATCCGGGCGAGGGAAGCCCCGCCTCGTCGGCGAGCCTGTCCGGCGAGATGCCCTCGCGCGCGCGCTTGAGCAGATCCGCGGCCCTCCCCCGCGCCCCCTCCTCGTCCGGCACCACGAGGCGCCGCACGTGCCAGCGCTCGCTCCGCTCCTTCGGCGGCGTCGTCCCCGTGCACTTGAACCACAGCACCCGCCCCTCGCTGCCCTCGTTCCTCCCGGCGATCCCCATCGTCTCGCGGTTGTTGTCGACGACGAGGAAGATGTCGAAGTTCCAGTCGACCGCGATCCCCTCGACGTTGCCGAAGAGCGGGAACTGCCTGTTCCTGAGCCCGAGGATCTCGTCGACGAGCTTGCCATACGAGGCGCGGCGCACCTCCTTGCCGGGGAGGTCGTCCTGAAAACGCATCTCGAGGATCTCGCGCGTGAGCCGGCTCACAACGAGCATCCGGCCCGCGATCGACGTCGCGTCGGTCTGATCGAGTAGGGGTCCGGGGAGCTTGAGTCCTTCGTGCCGCGGCACGAGCTCGAAGGGCTCGTCCTTGATGTCGTAGACGTCGTAGGGCGGCTGCTGGCCCGTCGTGCCCATGCGTTCGCGGAAGACGTAGAGGAGCGGCGTGCCGTCCTTGAGGCGCCGCACGGACGCGGCCTCGATGCCGTCGTTGCCCGTCGCGTTCCCGATCCCCGTCTTCGCGCGGCCGAGCACGTGGCCGAAGAGGTCCGTGCGGACGATCGTGCCGCCATTCTCGCAGCCGAGGAAGAGGTT